>CALXQA010000009.1 GCA_944390335.1 uncultured Clostridia bacterium | reverse complement strand
GAAGAAAAAAATGAAGAAAAAGAATTAGAAGATAAAGAAGAAATAAGTAAAGAAAAACTGGACAAAATAAAAGATGAAATAAAAAGAAGTAAAAGTAAAAATAAAAACAATCCTAAATTGCAAAAAACTAGAAAATCAGTATTAAGAAATATACTAATAGCAATAATGATTTGTATATACTTTTTATTTATCAGTCTTGGAACAAAGACAATACCAGCAACAGAATATGTATTAGATTTGAAAACATTTGCAATATTTATAGTAATTATCTCTATAGTTATATTTGAAAAAGCATATAAAAAAGATGAAAATTATTTAGCACTTCATGGAATAGAAATGACTGTAGTTGGAATACTAACATTAGTAATATTGTATTTCTATTCAATATCTTATGAATACTTTAGTTATATATTATGCAGTATATTAGGATTAGTAGTAGTTTACTATATAATAAAATCAATAATAATATTAATAAGAAATAAAATAAAAAATAGATAATATGTATCCAATAATAGAACCTAAAATTTAGATAAATAAAAAGTGAATAAAATAAAAATACGAATAAAAAACTGGACTTATTTTACATTTAGTGGTAAAATAAATTTATTAGGATTAATTTATAAAAAATAGAGGAGTGATAAAAATGTTAGTAAGACCTACAGTTCCAGAATTATTAAAAGAATCAAAAAAGAATAGATATAGTTTAGTTATAGCTACAGCAAAAAGAGCAAGACAAATAGCAAAAGGAAGTAAACCTATGACAAATGATGATGATACATCACCAATAACACTTGCAGCAGATGAAATAGGTGAAGGAAAAGTAAAAGTATTAGATGAAAAAGAATGGGAAGAAGTAGAAGAAAGTAAAAAAGATATAGAAGAAAATGAAAACAATTAAAATAATAAATTAAGAGGGGATTATGGAAAAAAGACACATAATATCTTTAGCTGGAGACTTAGCAAGTGGCAAAGGCGAAACTTCTAAAATATTAATTGAAAAATTAAGATATGGTATTTATAGGAATGGGCAGTATTTTAGAGAGCTTGCTAAAAAAATGAACATGAGTGTAACAGAATTTAATATATATGTAGAAAAACATCCAGAAATAGATAGAGATATAGAAAAAAGTGCAGCAGAATATGCTAAAAATAATGATAATTTTGTAATTGATGCAAGACTTGGTTGGTATGCAGTACCAGAGTCTTTTAAAGTCTATCTAAAAGTTGATATAGATGTAGCAGCTAAAAGAGCATTTTATGATGAAGATAGAAAAGATACAGAAAAGTTTGATACAATAGAAGAGCAAAAAGAAGATATGCTAAAAAGATATAAGCTTGAAAATGAAAGGTATTTTGAACTATACAATGTTAGAAAAGATGACATGTCGAATTATGATTTAGTAGTGGATACTACAAATATTTTACCAGAACAAGTAGCAGACAAAATTATAGAAGAATATAAAAAATGGTTAGAAGAATAAAAATATAAAAAAGAAAAAATATATAAAGGGGGGATTATTAATAATCTCTCTTTTTTGAATTAATAGACTATAAAAATATATAATATTAATTAAAATATAAAAATAAAAAGAAAGGATAATTATAAAAATGAAAATACAAGAAATAAATTTAGGAGAAATCAGATATCCATATTTATTATCACAAATACATAATCCACCAAAAAAAATATATGTATTAGGAAATAAAGAAATATTAAGAGAAAAATCTATAGCAATAGTAGGATGTAGAGAATGTACAGAATATGGAAAAAAAGTAAGTATGGAACTAGCATATAACTTAGGAATTCAAAATATAATTACAGTAAGTGGGCTAGCAAAAGGAATTGACGCATATTGCCATATAGGCACAATAAAAGCTAAAGCAAGAACAATAGCAGTAGTCGCACATGGATTAGATATGATATATCCAAAAGAAAATAAAGAACTTGCAAAAGAAATATTAGAATGCGGAGGAGCGATTATATCAGAATATAAAATAGGAGAAAAGCCAGAAAAATGGCATTTTCCTGCAAGAAATAGAATAATAAGTGGGTTAAGTGAAAAAACAGTTGTAGTAGAAGCAAAAATAAAAAGTGGTTCACTTATAACAGCAAACTATGCTTTAGAACAAGGAAGAGAAGTATATGCAGTACCAGGAAGTATATATAAAAAAGAGGCAGAAGGAACAAATGACTTAATAAAACAAGGAGCCTCTGTATTAACCAGCTATAATGACCTAATTTAATAAAAGAAGAAAAGTACAAAATAAATTTAAGAAAAACTTAAGATTTATCTTGATAAAATAATTGGTCAAAAGATTGTATTATTTATAAAAATGTAATATAATAATGCTCAAGTAGTTTTGCCTAAGGAGGAAAATATATGAAAGATAAAGAAGAAGAAAATAAATCAAAAAAAGAAACTAGCAAGACTAACAAGACAAAAAACACTACAAAAACAACTAGTAAAAACAAAGAAAAAGATATAAAGAAAATAGAAAAGCAAAAAAAGAAAGAAGATAAAAAGAAAAAAAGAAAACATCCAAAACTTTGGCTTGCATTTAAAATATTTATTATCATTATTCTATTAGCTATAATCGCAGGAATAGCTGCATTTTGTGGAATATTTTTTAGTGATAAATGGTCTATTACTAAAGAACAATTATTAAGTGATAAAGGACTTCAAATAGCAGATTTAAATGGTAATAATATAACAACTCTTACAGGAGATGAAATTTCTAAAAAAGTAACATTATCAGAAATGAGTAAATTACCAGATGCATTTATAGCAATAGAAGATAAGAGATTTTATGAACATAATGGAGTAGACATAATAAGAACAGCAAATGCTATACTTAATTATGGAATATCAGTAATAACAGGAAAAGATGCATCATTTGGTGGAAGTACAATAACACAGCAATTAGTAAAAATAACTATGAATGATGATGCAAGAAGCGGATTTGCTGGAATAGAAAGAAAAATAAGAGAATGGTCAAGAGCCATGCAAGTAGAAAAAATGCTAGATAAAGACCAAATATTAGAAAGATATTTAAATAGAATATATTTAGGTCAATCAGGAAGTTTAGAAGTAAGAGGAGTAGAATCAGCAGCTAATTATTACTTTAGCAAAAAAGCATCAGAACTAGATATAGCAGAATGTGCATTTTTAGCTGGAATAAACCATTCACCTAATAACTATGATCCATTTAATAGTGAAGTAGATAATAGTGAAGAAATTAAAGAAAGAACAAAAACAGTACTATATCAGATGAAAGACCAAGGAAAAATAAGCGAAGAAGAATATAACCAAGCAGTATCTAAAGTAGATGCAGGTATAACATTTACAAAAGGTCAAGCAACAAATGGAAATAATACACTTTCATATCATGCATCAGCAGCAATAAACCAAGTAGCAAATGAAATGTCAGAAAAAGAAGATATTTCATATTCAGAAGCAAGAGAAATTCTTATAAACAGTGGTTATACAATTTATACAACAGTAGATACTTCAATACAAAGTGCAATGGAAGCAGAATTTAAAAAATCATCACATATAGTAAGTTCAAAAGGGCAAACTATACAAGCGGCAATGGTTATGATAGAGCCATCAACAGGATATGTAGTAGCAGAAGTAGGAGGTCTTGGAGAAAACCAAGATACACTAGGACTAAATAGAGGTGTAGATAGTGCAAGACAACCAGGTTCATCATTTAAACCATTAGTTACAGTAGCACCAGGACTAGAAAATGGAACAATTACAGCATCTACACTATTTGATGATAGTAGAACAACTTTTGGAACAAACTATGAACCAAAAAATGATAGTAATAAATATCTAGGAATAGCTACAATGCGTGATATTATAAAACACTCATCAAATGTACCAGAAGTAAAGCTATTATCTTTAATGGGTATAGACAAATCAGTAGAATTCTTATCAAAAATAAATATAAATATACCAGAAGAAAGTCAAAACTTAGCATTAGCACTAGGAACACCATCAGTAACACCACTTCAAATGGCTGCAGGATATGCAATGCTTGCAAATGGAGGAGTATATATAACACCAACATTTTATACAAAAGTAGTTGACCAAAATGGTAATACAGTAATAGAAGCAAAACAAGAAAAAACAAGAGTAATGTCTGAAGGAAATGCATATATAGAAACATCTATATTAGAAGGGCCAATAAATGGTGGTACAGCATATCAATTTAGAGGTGTTTTAGGAAATATGGCTGTAGCAGGAAAAACAGGAACTACAGATGACAAAAAAGATAGATGGTTTTGCGGATATACACCATATTATGCAGCAGCATGTTGGTATGGATATGACCAAGCACAAGCAATAAATGTGTGGGGAAGTAATCCAGCAGCAAGAATATGGTTCCCAGTAATGAAAGAAGCAAATAGTAGTAAAGAAGTAAAAGACTTTACAAAACCAGACAATATAGTATCTGAAAAAATATGTAAAGACAGTGGTAAAAAAGCTACAAGTAAATGTAAAAATACATATACAGAAATATTTGTAAAAGGAACAGTTCCAGAAGAATGTTCAGGACATGTGACAGCAAAAATATGTAAAGAAACTAATAAATTAGCAACTGAATTTTGTCCAGATACAGAAGAAAAAGTATATACAGAAGAAATAGATACAGAAAAAGCAGGAAATTGGAAAACTAAAAATCCAAGTGGAGGTGCTAAACCGCCAGAAGAAACTTGTAATGTTCATACAAAAGCACCAGATATAGATGTACCAAATGTAGTTGGAAAAACAAAATCAGAAGCACAAAAAATATTGGAAAATGCAGGATTTAAAGTAAAAGTACAAGAAGATGAAGATAAATCTAAGAAAAAAGATGTAGTATTAAAACAAAGTGCCACAAAAGCATCTAAGGGTTCTACTATATCAATAACTGTAAATACATATAATGGTGGAGGAAGTGGTTCAAACACTAATACAAATACAGTAAATAAAAACGAAACTTCAAATACAGTTACAAATGTAGGTGGAGGAAATCAAACAGTTGAAAACAAAGTAGAAAATACTAATACAACAAACCAAAATAAAGTGAATACTTAAGGAAAAAATAACTAAAGAAAACTAAAATTAAAATGAATTAATAAATTAAAGATTACTATTTTAAGAATAGGAGTGTATAATGGAAATAAAAATATACAATACATTAACACATAAAGAAGAGGAATTTATACCAATAGATAAGAAAGAAATAAAAATATATAGCTGTGGGCCAACGGTCTACAGCTATGCCCATATTGGTAATTTTAGAACATATGTATTTGTAGATAACTTAAGAAGAATGTTCAAATATAATGGATTTAATCTTAAACATGTAATGAATATAACAGATGTAGGACATCTAACATCAGATGCAGATACTGGTGAAGATAAAATGGAAAAAGCAGCAAAAAAAGAAGGAAAAAATCCATACGAAATAGCAGACTTTTATACAAAAGCATTTATGGAAGATATGAAAAAATTAAATATAGATATGCCGAATATTATTTCTAAAGCTACAGATAATATACCAGAGATGTTAGAAATGGTAAAAGAAATAATGAAAAATGGATATGCATATGAAACAAGTAAAGGAATATATTTTGATGTATCAAAACTTGAAAAATATCCAGTACTTTCAAATAATAAAGTAGAAGGCCAAGAAGCAGGAGCAAGAATAGACGTAGATGAAGAAAAGAAAAATCCATATGATTTTGCAATATGGATAAAAGCACCAGAAAACCATATAATGAAATGGGATAGTCCATGGGGAAAATCATATCCTGGATGGCATTTAGAATGTTCTGCAATGGGAAAGAAGTTTCTAGGAACACATTTTGATATTCATACAGGAGGAATTGACCATGTTCCAATACACCATGAAAATGAAATAGCACAAAGTAAAGGAGCAAATGGTGAAATTCCAGCAAACTACTGGATGCATTGTGAATTTTTACTGGTAGATGGTGGAAAAATGTCTAAAAGCTTAGGAAATATCTATACTTTAAAAGATTTAAAAGACAAAGGAATAGAACCACTTGCATATAAATTATTCTGCTTTACATCGCATTATAGAAATAAACTAAACTTTACATTTGAAGGAGTTAAAGCATCGCAAAAAGCTCTAGATAGACTAAGAGAAGGATATGCTAAACATTTAGAAGGAAAAGAAAATATAGATAATAACATTTTAGAAGAATATGAAAATAGATTTCATAAAGCAATAAATGATGACTTAAATATGCCACTTGCAATGGGAATAGTATGGGAAGTTGTAAAAATAAATACAAAATCAGAAAAAATTGCTAAATTAATAGAAAAATTTGATGAAGTAATGGGATTAGACTTAAAAAATTATAAAAAATATCTAAAACATAATGAAAATAATGAAATAAAAGACTTACCAGAAGAGATACAAAAAATAGTAGAACAAAGAAAAAAAGCAAGAGAAGAAAAAAATTGGTCAAAATCAGATGAATTAAGAGACAAACTAAAAGAAAAAGGATATTTAGTAAAAGACATGCCAGATGGAATGAAACTAGAAGAAATAAAATAGGAAGGAAACAAAAAGATGGAAAAAGAAATAAGATTATCATTTTTTAAAAGATTAAAAATGAGTATATTTGATTTTGATAAATATCATATTATTGCTTCAGAAGGACTAGGTAGAGCAATGATGTATTTAGTGAAATTAGTTTTACTATTTTCACTAATTATGTCATTTGCAACAGTAATAAAATTTTCACAGATAATAGATAAAGCTGTTAGTTATGTGCAAAATGAGATTCCAAACTTTTATTTTAGTAATAATCAGTTTAAAGTAGAAAGTGAAGAAGATGTAATTATTGAAAATCATGAATATGTAGACTTTAAAATAATACTTACAAATAATGAAGAATATAGCGAAGATGAAATAAGAAACTTTGATGGACTAGTAGCAGTATTATCAAAAAATCACATATTATATAAAGCACAAAATAGTACAAGCATAATGACTCAATCATATGAAGAAATAAGCAAAATGTTTGATGTAAATCAAATAAACAAAGAAAAAGCATTAAGCTATTTTATAGGTGAAAATATGTATACAATACTTGCAAATGTATTTGCAGTAATATTTATAACATCATTTTTGACATATTTTATGACAGCAATATTAGACACATTGGCACTATTTTTACTAGGATTTATAATAAGTAGAATAATAAGATTACCATTAAAATATGCACCAATATATAGTATAGCAATATCATCAATAACACTTCCAATGGTAATAAACCTTGTATATTTAGTAGTCAATATGTTTACAGGCTTTGTAATACCATACTTCCAAATAATGTATACATTATTATCATATGTATATTTAATAGCATCACTTTTAATAATGAGGTCAGAAATAACAAAAAAGAAAGTTAAAGTAGAAGTAACTATTATGAATAAGAAAAAGCAAGAGGAAGAAATAGAAAAAAAGAAAGAAGAAGAAAATAATAAAGAGAATAAAAATACAGGAAAAGATGAAGAAAATAAAGAAAGAGAAGAAAAAGAAGAAGGAATAAAAAAAGATACTAAAGGAAAAATAAATAATAAAGATAATCCTGAACCACAAGCAAATATTAAAGAAGAATAATAGAAAGGATTCAATATGGCAGAAAATAATAAAAAGAAAAATAACACAAATGAAGAAAAATGGAAAAGAGTATTGTTTGCATTAGTTCCATTAATTGTAATTATAACTGTATTTATATGTGGAATTATAATAATGAATAAACAAAAAGACGATGATAAAAATGTAGCATATACCCAGCTTATAAAAGATATAGATGAAGGAAAAATAGAAGAAATAGAAATGACAGTTGGAAGTACATCTGTTAAATTAAAATATAAAGGTGAAGAAGAAGAAAAACATGCAATTATACCTAGTACACAAGCATTTGTAGAATTAGTACAAGAAAAAGCACAAAATGGTAATGATATAAAATTAAATCAATTGCCAAGAAATGTATTTGCAACTATGTCAGAGACAATAATTTCATTATTACCTACTATTGTTTTAGTTGTACTTGTAATATTAATATTTCAAATGCAAGGGCTTGGAGATAAAGGTAAAGTATATGACCCTGATATTTCTGAAGATAAGATAACTTTTAAAGATGTAGCAGGATTAGATGAAGAAAAATCAGAAATGATGGAAATAGTAGAATTTCTAAAAAAACCAGAAGAATATACAAAAATGGGAGCAAAAACACCTAGAGGAGTACTATTGTGTGGAAAACCTGGTACAGGTAAAACATTAATTGCAAAAGCAATAGCGGGAGAAGCTAATGTACCATTTATATCTATGAGTGGGTCTGAATTTGTAGAAATGTTTGCAGGACTTGGTGCGTCAAGAGTAAGAAAACTATTTGAAAAAGCAAAAAAGGTTTCTCCATGTATAATATTTATAGATGAAATTGATGCAATAGGTTCAAGAAGAGCAAGTAGTAATGGAGCAGATACAGAAAATAATCAAACATTAAATCAATTGTTAGTTGAAATGGATGGATTTGACTCTGATACTTCAATAATAGTTATAGCAGCAACTAATAGACCAGAAATGTTAGATGAAGCACTTCTTCGTCCGGGAAGATTTGATAGAACTATAAATATTGCGCTTCCAGATATAAAAGGAAGAGAAGAAATATTAAAAATCCATAGCAGAAATAAAAAATTAGCAAAAGATGTAGATTTAAAATCTATAGCAGGTGATACAGCAGGATTTACTGGTGCAGAACTTGAAAATATTTTAAATGAAGCAGCAATAATTGCAACTAACAAAAAACATAGTGGAATACAAAACAAAGATATAGAAGATGCTGTAAAGAAAGTCACAGTTGGGTTAGAAAAACATAATAGAATAATGTCAGAAAAAGATAAGACATTAACAGCATATCATGAAGCAGGACATGCTGTTGTAAGTAGATATTTAGATACACAAAAAGATATAAAAGAAGTATCAATTATACCAAGAGGAATTGCTGGAGGATACACAATGTATAAAACTAATGAAGATAAATACTATGTATCTAAAACAGAAATGGAAGAAAAACTAATATCACTTCTTGGTGGAAGAGCAGCAGAAAAAATAGCTTTAGATGATATTTCTACTGGAGCAAGTAATGATATAGAAGTTGCTATGAAAATTGCAAGAGACATGGTAACTGTATATGGAATGAGTGATAGACTAGGACCAATGTCTATGAATCTAGAAAAAGATCCATATCAAATACAATTACTAGGAAATAATTTAGAAGATGAAATAGGTAAAGAAGTAAGGAATATACTAGAAGATGCATATAATAAAGCTCAGATGTTATTAAAAGCTCATAGAGATAAATTAGATAAAGTAGCAAGTAAGCTTTTAGAAAAAGAAGTAATAAATGAACAAGAATTCAATCAAATATTTGAGGAAAATTATTAATGAAAAAACAGGATTATATTCAATTTTTAAAAAGAACAGAATTACTAATTGGGAAAGAAAAAATACAAAAACTGCAGCAAGCAAAAGTTGCAGTTTTTGGTCTTGGAGGAGTAGGATCATATGTAGTAGAAGGTTTAGCAAGAAGCGGAATAGGAAGTTTTACTTTAATAGACTTTGATAAAGTTGATGTAACAAATATAAATAGGCAGATAATTGCAAATATTAATACAATAGGAAAATATAAAGTAGATATTGAAGAACAAAGAATACATGAAATAAATCCTAATGCTATTGTAGAAAAATATATAGAATTTATTGAAAAAGAAAGTATTGAACTAAACAAAGAAGGGAATATAAAAGAGAATAATAATATTAGTCTATTTAATAATATAAAAAATGTAGATTATATTGTAGATGCAGTAGATACTGTATCTGCAAAAATAAGAATAATTGAATTTGCAAAGAATAATAATATACCAGTAATTTCAGCACTAGGAACAGGGAATAAATTAGACCCTACTAAACTAAAAATAGGTGATATATATGATACATCAGTATGTCCTTTAGCAAAAGTAATGAGAAAAGAATTAAGAAAAAGAAATATACAAGAATTAAATGTTGTATATTCTATAGAAGAACCTATTAAAATACAACAAGATATAGAAGAAAGAAAGTTAATAGGAAGCATATCATATTTACCATCAATTGCAGGTCTTATGATTAGTTATAAAGTTATAAATGACATAGTTAAAAAATAGATTTAAAGAGAAAAAAATAATAATTTATTATATTTTGCAGTTTATTAGTGTTGCTGATTATGAAAATGATGAAAAACTTTTTGTAATAGAAGTAAAAAATACAGGAATAAAGGTGGCATAAGTAATGAAAATGTACCATTAGTTTTACTGATAATATTAACTTTTATTCCGAGAAAATTTATAATACTTAATAATCCATTAAAAGCCTTAAATTTAAGCCATTGCTAAATATATAATTCTAAAGGATTAAGGGCTTAATATCAATAATGTGATTAGAATAAAAAAATCTTTATATAAAACTTTTAAATAACCACCAACATTTTTTTAATATTAAGCACACAAACTACTTGCACTTTTAGTAAAAGTGTGTTAATATAATATATGTGCTATAACTTAGCTATTGGATAAACACCTATGCTTAGCTCAGTTATTAGTGAATAAATATTTAGGAGGTGCTTTCATGACAAAAGAAAGAAAAGAAGAAATCATTAAAGAATATAGAAGAGATGAGAAAGATACTGGATCACCAGAAGTTCAAATAGCTCTTTTAACAGAAAGAATCAATGACTTAACAGAACATTTAAAAATCCATAAGAAAGATAATCATTCAAGAAGAGGACTTTTAAAAATGGTAGGGAGCAGAAGGAACTTACTTAATTACTTATCTAAAAAAGATATTCAAAGATATAGAGACATCGTAGCAAAATTAGGATTAAGGAAATAATTAGGTTGCAGGCACATTTGCACTTTAAAATTGTGCCTGCTTTTTTAGCTGTTTAAAGTTCAAAAAATTGAACTTTCAGCTATAAGAGTATAGGAGGAAAATATGTTTAAAGTTTATGAAACAATGCTAGCAGGAAGAAAACTAAGTATAGAAACAGGAAAATTTGCCAACCAAGCAAATGGAAGCGTTACAGTAAGATATGGAGATACAGTAGTAATGACAAATGTAACAGCATCTAAAGAGCCAAAAGAAGGAGTTGACTTTTTCCCTCTATCAGTAGATTACGAAGAAAAGCTATATGCAGTAGGAAGAATACCTGGTAGTTTTAATAGAAGAGAAGGAAAACCAGCAGATAAGGCAATTCTAATATCAAGAGCAATTGATAGACCTATAAGACCTTTATTTCCATCTGATTTTAGAAATGATGTATGTATAGTAAATACAGTATTATCTATGGACCAAGACAATAGTCCAGAAGTTTGTGCAAATATAGGGACATCAGCAGCACTTTCAATATCTGATATTCCATGGAATGGACCTACAGCAGCGGTTAAGGTAGGATTAGTAGATGATAATATAATCATAAATCCAAATGAAGAACAAAGTAAAAAAAGTAAGCTTAGATTAACAGTAGCAGGAACAGAAAGTAAAATTACAATGATAGAAGCAGGGGCAGATGAAGTTCCAAATGATGTTATGCTACAATGTATAAAAGAAGCACATAAAGAAATAATAAAACTTTGTCAGTTTATATCAAATATAAGAAAAGAAATAGGGAAAGAAAAATTTGAATACACTTCATTTTCAGTAAATCCAGACTTCTATAAAGCAGTTTGTGATAAGTTTGAACAAAAAATGTATGAAGGAGTAAGAGAAAGTAATAAAGAAATAAGAAATGATAATGTAGATAAAATAGCAGAAGAAATAGAAGCTTTAGCAATAGAAATGTATGGAGAAGATGCAAAAGAAGAACATAACTTTGACATATCTACAGCAGTACATGACTTAGAAAAAGCTTGTGTAAGAAAAATGATACTTACAGAACATAGAAGACCGGACGGAAGAAAATTAGATGAAATAAGACCACTTAATGCAGAAGTGGGACTTCTTCCAAGAGTACATGGAAGTGCACTTTTTTCAAGAGGACAAACTCAAGTATTATCTATTGCAACACTTGGAACTAAATCAGATGAACAAGAACTAGATGGTTTAGATAATGTAACATCAAAAAGATATATGCACCAATATAATTTCCCATCATATAGTGTAGGAGAAGCAAGACCATCAAAAGGACCAGGAAGAAGAGAAATAGGACATGGAGCATTAGCAGAAAAAGCATTAGTTCCAGTAATTCCATCAGAAGATGAATTTCCATATACAATAAGAGTAGTATCAGAAGTATTAGAATCAAATGGATCTACATCACAAGCAAGTATATGTGGAAGTACACTAGCATTAATGGATGCAGGAGTACCTATAAAAAAGCCAGTAGCTGGAATTTCGGCAGGGTTAATAACAGACCCAGAAAAGCCAGAAGAATATATAATGCTTACAGACATACAAGACATAGAAGACTTTTTTGGAGACATGGATTTTAAAGTTGGAGGAACTAAAGATGGTATAACAGCCATACAAGTAGATATAAAAATAGATGGGCTAACTTATGATATAATAGAAAAAGCATTTGAAAGAACAAAAATAGCAAGAGACTATATAATAGATGAAGTAATATTAAAAACAATAAGTGAGCCAAGAAAAGAAATATCTAAATATGCACCAAAAATAGTAACAATGACAGTACCAGTAGAAAAAATAAAAGATGTAATAGGTTCTGGAGGAAAAACAATAAATAAAATTATTGAAGAAACAGGTGTAAAAATAGATATAGAAGACGATGGAAGAGTATGCATATATTCAAACTCTTTAGAAAACGCAAATAAAGCATTAAAAATAGTAGAAGATATTGTAAAAGACATAGAAGTAGGAAAAATATATGAAGGAACAGTAACAAGAATTGCACCATTTGGAGCATTTGTAGACTTAGGCGGAGGAAAAGAAGGACTACTTCATATATCTAAAATATCATCTAAGAGAGTAAATAAAGTAGAAGATGTATTAGCAGTAGGTGATATAATAAATGTAAAGGTAACAGAAATAGACAATACAGGAAAAATTTCACTTAATATGAAAGATTTAGAAAAACATAATGAAAATGAGAATGAAGAAGAATAAATCAAACAAAAAAGAAAATAAAAAGGACAATCAAGAATAAAAAATAAATCTTTTGAATAAAATAAAATAGCATATGATAGAAAACATAAAAACTGCAAAAAAAGTTGTAAAAAAATATTTTTTGTAGTATAATAAAATTATGTTTAGCATATCATATGCTTTTTTCAAAATTCTTTAATTTTAAAAATAAAAATCATATAAAAAATAAAAGAAAGAAGCAAAAAATAAACTAAGAATAAAAAAGAAGAATACTAAATAAAAAATAAATAAGTAATATTAGGAGGATAAATAAATGCAGTTTTTGTATTTTATACAACAAGCATTAATATGGATTATAACAATATATTGGATTTATCAACTAGTAGTTAGTATATGTTCATTTATAACACTAAAAGAAAAGCCATTAATAGTAAATAAAGAACATAAATTTTTAGCAATAATACCTGCACATAATGAAGAAGCAGTAATCAGTAATCTAATAGAAAGTTTAAAAAATCAAACATATCCAAAAGATAAGTATGACATTTGTGTTATAGCAGATAACTGTACAGATAGGACAAAAGAAATAGCAGAAAATTTAGGAGCAAGAGTCTTTGAAAGACATGAAGAAGACCCAGCTAAAAAAACAAAAGGAGATGCATTAAGATTATTTTTAAATACACTTCTTTCAGATTCTAAAATAGATTATGATGCATTCTTTGTATTTGATGCAGATAATATAGTAGATAAAAACTTTATAAAAGCAATGAATAAGCATTTATGTCAAGGAGAAGAAGTAGTACAAGGATATAGAGATATAAAAAATCCAACTGATAGCTGGATAGCATCAGGATATGCAATATTTTATTGGACAATGAACAGATTTTACCATCTAGCAAGGTATAATGCAGGACTATCTCCACTCATAAATGGAACAGGTTTTATGGTTAAATTTGAAGCAATTAGACCTACAGGATGGAACACAAATACATTAACAGAAGATATAGAATTTTCACTAAAAAGAATAATACAAGGAAAAAAATTAGGCTGGGCAACAGATGCAGTAGTATATGATGAACAACCCGTAAAATTCAAACCATCATGGTCACAAAGATCTAGATGGACAATAGGACATATACAATGTTTGCATGAATATACACTTCCACTTGCAAAAGCAGCTAAAAATAATAAAACACTAATGAACTTTGATGGTTTATTATATATGTTAGGAAGTATACCAATGTTCATTATAACAATACTACTTTTAGTATTAAATGCAGTAAGCTATCTTTTTGATGGAATGACAACTTATGACTTTATATTAAATATAGCAAGATATATGATACCAACATTTATACTACCAATATTAGTTGCAATAGCAATAATGCTTATGGATAAAAAACCAGTAAAGAAAATGTGGAAAGGACTTTTAATGTATCCAATATTTCTAGCATCATGGCTAGCAATTAACTTTAAATGTTTATTTAAAAGAGATACCACATGGGAGAAAATTGAACATGTTAGAGATGTTAAAATCAATGATGTTGAAAACAAAAAAGTCAAAGAACATTAAATAATATAAATTAGCCCTTATATATATAAGGGCTAAAAGTGTGTTAAAAATATATGTATATCTTAATTAGTAAATTAAGAAAGGATGTTGAAATGAAAAATATAGAAAATAAAAAGGAAGTAAAAGCACTAATGAATGTAAAAAAAGTTGATATAATTAAATATTTACATATAGCAATAATAATAATAGGAAGTATATTTGTACTATTTCCATGTTTTCATACTACACTTTGGTTTGATGAAAGTTATTCTGTAGCAATTGCAAGTCATCCAATAAATGAAATATGGACAATAGGAAGTCATGATGTACATCCAGTACTATATTATATAATGCTACATATATTAGGAATATTCACAAATGGAAGTATACTTTCATATAGAATATTTTCAGCAATTCCACTAATTATTCTTGGAATATTAGGTTTTACACATATAAAAAAAGACTTTGGAGAAAAAGTAGGTCTTATATTTTCATTTTTAATTTTATTTATGCCAGTAACATTTGTATATGGTGGAGAAATAAGAATGTATACATGGGGAATGTTCTTTATAACTCTTACAGCAATGTATGCATATAGGATATATAAAAGTGGCGTAAGTAAGAAAAATTGGATAATTTTTTCTATATTTAGCTTGTCAGCAGCATATACACACTATTATGGTTTAATTGCAGCATTTGTTTTAAATATCTCTCTATTTTTATACTTTTTAATAAACAATGTAAAGCAAAGAAACTATGAAGTTAAATACATAAAATATAGTATAAACTTAAAATATAGTATAATAAGTGCTATTATTCAAATAATATTATACATTCCATGGATAGGAGCATTTTTATCACAATATAGCAGTGTATCACAAGGATTTTGGATAAAAACAATAAATATAGTAGAAATGTTTGACTTCCAGTTTACTGGAAATTTGGATACAAGAATATATATAACAAAAGGAATATCATACATATTCTCATTAATAATGTGCATATATATGATATATCTATTTTCTAAACACTTTAAAGAAGTAAAACCAGCAAGAATAGCAATAAGGACATACTTTTTAATAATTATATTACTTGCACTTATATCAATTTTTACCACAATACTTTATGCAAGATATTTATTAATAATAACAGGAATATTTTTATTTGCTTTAGCATATGTAATGTCAAAAGATAAATCAAAAATTAGAATAGCAATAATTTGTATACTAATTGTAGCAATGTCAACCGCTATAAATATAGACTTAATAAAAACTAATTATGATGAATCAAATAGTAAACCAATGGAATATATAAGAGAAGATATAAAACCAGATGATATCATACTAATAGATAATAATGGAAGCGGTTTTGTAGTTGCAGCACAATTTAGAGAAAATAAATTATACTTCTGGGATAGAATGAACTGGAATGTAGAAGAAGCATATAAAGCATATGGAAAAACTATATATAATTTAGATAATTTAAAAGATTACAAAGGGAGAATATGGATTATAGGTGCATGGAAAGATGGGTTTGCTGAAGAAGCTATGAAAAATCTTGGTGGAGACATAGATGTTTTAAAATCAGAATACTTTGGAACAAAATATAGGGAATATCAATATGTAATTACTCTAATTGAAAGGAAGTAAATATAAATGCTTATAAAAAAAGATATAAAAGTATATGCTTTTGTAGGACCATCTGGTACTGGAAAAAGTTATAGAGCACAGATGGTAGCAGGAGAATATGATATAAAGTATATAATAGATGATGGAATATTAGTAAGAAATAATGATATTGTAGCAGGAAGTTCTGCCAAAAAAGCTCCAACAAAAATAGAAACAGTAAAAAGAGCACTTTTTAAAAATGAGCAGCAAAGAAAGGAAATGATTAAAGCATTTAATAAGCTAAAACCTAAATCAGTATTAATACTTGGAACATCTGATAAGATGGTTGAAGAAATAGCTAAAAATTTAGAACTACCTAAAATACAAAAAACTATATATATTACTGATGTAGCAACAGAGGAAGAAATAAATAATGCAAAAAGAGTAAGAACTACTGAAGGAAAGCATGTAATACCAGTACCTACATTTGAAATAAAAAAAGACTTTTCAGGATTTTTGCTAGATCCACTTCAAATATTTAAATCAAAAGGAATGGGAGAAAAACCATATATATCTGAAAAATCAATAATAAGACCTACTTTTAGCTATATGGGAAAATATACAATATCAGATACTGTATTTAGGCAGATTATAGAATATATAGCTAGTAAAACAGATGCTGTAACACAAATAATAAGAGTAAGAGTCACAAAAACAGAAGACGGTCCTAGTATATATGTAGAAGCAGAAGTTAAATACGGTGTAAATCTTGTTACAAAGCTAAATGAGTTTAAAGAAAAATGTATAAAGGAAATAGAAAGACAAACTACAATGAATGTAGTTCAAATGAAAATAATTGCTAAAAAGCTTACACTTCCTGATAATATAACTAATTAAAAATAGAAATAAAGATTAAAAATAATAATAAAAAAATAAATTAAAAAGAAAGAAAAAAAGAGAGGAGAAAACAATGTCTTTTATAGTAGCAATAGATGGTCCATCTGGAACAGGAAAAGGTACAATTACAAAACTTATATCACAAAAATTTGGTTTTAGTTATTTAGATACAGGGGCTACATATAGATGTGTAACTTTAAAAATAATAAAGGAAAATGTAAAACTAGATGAAATAGATAAAATAAAAGAAGTTCTAAAAAGTATAAACATAGAATTTGAAGGTGATAAAGTTTATTTAGATAAAGAAGATGTAACAAGAGAAATAAGAGAAGAAGCTGTAAACAATCTTGTATCACAGGTATCACATATAAAAGAAGTAAGAGAAAGTATGGTAGAACTTCAAAGAAGAATGTCAGAGGGAAAAGAAGTTATATTAGACGGAAGAGATATTGGAACAAACGTATTTCCAGCAGCTGAGGTTAAAATATATTTAGATGCATCTGTAGAAGAAAGGGCTAAAAGAAGGTATAAACAAAATGAAGAAAAAGGAATAGATATTCCATTTGAAGAAGTAAAGAAAAATATAGAATTTAGGGACAATAATGATAAATCTTCAAATGTAGCACCATTAAAACAAGCAGAAGATGCTATATACATAGATACAACTAATCTTAGTATAAATCAAGTAGAAAAAAAAGTAAGTAAAATTATAAAAAAGAAAAAAAAGCTAATACAAAAAATAGAAAATGGATACAAAATGACTAAAGAGACTAAATGGAAAAGATTTAAAAGAGCTTTTGTAAAAGGATTTTTAGGAGGACTATATAGAATAGTATTTAGACCAAAAATGATAGGACTAGAGAACTTACCAAAAGATGAAGGTTTTATTATATGTGCAAAACATATAAACTATTTAGATGCAGCAGGACTTATCTTATGTAACAAATTTAAAATAAGATTTATAGCTAAAGCAGACCTTTATAGATTTGGAATACTTTCATGGCTTGGACATTTATTTGACATAATTCCAGTAAAAAGGGATAAAAGCGACATAAATTCAATAAAAATGTGTTTAAAAGCTTTAAAAAATAAAGAAATTCTTGGTATTTTTCCAGAAGGAACAAGAAAAGGCTTAGAAAAAAATATGAAAGTAAAAAATGGAGCAGTATTTTTAGCAGAAAAAGCTAATGTGAAAATAGTACCAGTAGGAATACAAGGCACATTTAAACCATTTACAAAAGTAATATTTAATTATGGAAAACCTATTGATGTAAAAGAGATGAGCAAAAATGATAAAGATTGGCAAGATAAAGCAAGTAAAAAGGTTATGGACGATATTATTATGTTGACAAAGAAAGAAGATTAATATATAATATAGAGGTTAAACAAGTAAAAAAGAAAGGTAAATTGTAAATTAATGAATGATGAAAATATTTCTTTTGAAGAGTTATTAAATAGCTCAATGAAAAATGAAAAATTAGGGAAAACAGTAGAAGGAACAGTAATGAGTATTAACCAAAATGGTGAAATCATACTAGACTTAAACTATAAAGCAGATGGAATTATTCCTAGAGGAGAATATTCATTTGACGAAGCAGAAGACCCCAAAAAGGAATTAAAAATTGGAGATAAATTAACAGCAGATGTTATAAAACTAAATGATGGACAAGGAAATGTTCTACTTTCTTGTAAAAAAAGAAGAAGAGATTATATAAGAAAAGAATTTGAAAATAGAGTAAATAATAATGACATATTTGAAGAAATAGTATCTGATAAAAATGATAAAGGATTAATAGTAAATTATAAAGGAATCAGAATATTTATACCACATTCATTATCAGAAAATGCTAATAAAGATGACAAAATTAAATTTAGAATAATAGAATATAAGCCAAAAGAACATAAAATTATAGGTTCTGTAAAAATATTAGTAGATGAAGAAAAAAAGAAAAAAGAAGAAGAGTTCTGGAAAGATGCAGAGGTAGGAAAAGAATATAAAGGAATTGTAAACAGTGTATGTTCATATGGAGCATTTATTGATATATATGGTGGTGTACAAGGATTATTACATATATCTGAGATGTCATGGGAAAGAGGAGCAAACCCAAATGATATTTTAAAACAAGGGCAGGAAGTTATTGTAAAAATAAAAGAGTTAGATAAAGAAAATAAAAGAATGAAACTTATATATGACAAAAAAGGAGAAGACCCTTGGAAAAATGTAAGTTCTAAATATAAAGTAGGAGATATTGTAAAAGTAAAAATAAAGAAATTTATGCCATTTGGAGCATTTGCAGAAATAGAAAAAGGTATAGAAGGACTAATACATATATCTCAAATATGTGAGCAAAGAATATCTAAACCAGAAGAAAAACTTGAAATTGGTGAAATAGTAAATGCAAAAATAATAGATTTAAATGAAGAAAACAAAAAAATAGAATTATCTGTAAAAGAACTAGAAGGAACAAGCAGCGAATATAGTAGCAAAGATAAATAATAATAATAAACAAATATAAAACTTTAAGAGAATTAAAAAGAAATTGTAAAATCTTTTTGGTTCTCTATCATACTGTAATAAAAGGAGAATAAAAAAATGAATAATGAAAAAATAAGAAATATAGCAATAATTGCACACGTTGACCATGGAAAAACAACTTTAGTAGATGCACTTTTAAAACAAAGTCATATATTTAGAGAAAATGAACAAGTTGGCGAAAGAGTTATGGACTCTAATGATTTAGAGAAAGAAAGAGGAATAACAATACTTTCTAAAAATACATCTGTAATGTATAATGATATAAAAATAAATATAGTAGATACACCAGGACATGCTGATTTTGAAGGTGAAGTTGAAAGAGTGCTTAAAACTGTTGATGGTGTTTTACTTGTTGTAGATGCATTTGATGGACCAATGCCACAAACAAGAGAAGTATTAAAAAAATCATTAGCATTAAATTTACAACCTATAGTTGTAATAAATAAAATAGATAGACCAGGAGCAAACCCTTTAAAAGCAGTGGATAAAGTTTTAGAACTATTTATGGACTTAAATGCTACAGATGAACAATTAGATTTCCCAGTAATATATGCTTCTGCTAAAAATGGTATAGCTAAGATGAACCTAAATGATGAATCAGATAATATAACATGTATATTTGACACAATTATAAACTATATTAAGCCACCGAAATGTGAAATGGATGGACCAATGCAATTATTAGTATCAAATATAGATTATGATGACTATTTAGGAAGAATTGCAGTAGGAAGAGTAGAAAGAGGAACAATAAAGGCAGGTCAAGCAGTTAGCGTTTGTAAAGAAGAAAAGACTACTCAAGGGAAACTTGCAAAATTATTTACTTATGAAGGATTAAAAAGAGTAGAAGCAGAAGAAATAAAAGCAGGAGATATAGTTGCAGTATCAGGAATACCGGATATAAATATAGGGGATACAATATGCGACATAGACCATCCAGAAAAAATACCATTTGTAAATATAGATGAACCAACTGTATCTATGACATTTAGTGTAAATGATGGACCTCTTGCAGGTAAAGAAGGAAAATTTGTTACATCAAGGCATATAAGAGATAGACTATTTAAAGAACTAGAAAGAAATGTATCATTAAGAGTAAAAGAAACAGATAAAGCAGAAAGCTTTGAAGTTTGTGGTAGAGGTGAATTACACTTATCTATATTAATAGAAAATATGAGAAGAGAAGGATTTGAACTTTTAGTATCACGTCCAAAAGTTATATTTAAAGATATAGAAGGAGTAAAATGTGAGCCAATTGAAACTCTTAGCGTAAATGTTCCAGATGATAGTGTAGGTAATGTTATAGAAAAACTAGGAAGAAGAAAAGCAGAAATGGTAAATATGGAGCCAGCAGAACCAGGACACACAAAAATAGAATTTGAAATACCTTCAAGAGGGCTTATCGGATACAGGACAGAATTCTTAACAGATACAAAAGGCGAAGGAACAATGGCAAGTGTATTTAAGGATTATGAGCCATATAAAGGTGAAATACAATCAAGAACAAGAGGAGTATTAGTTGCATTTGAAGCAGGGACATCTATAACATATGGATTATATAATGCTCAATTAAGAGGAGAACTTTTAATAGGCGCTGGTGTAGAAGTTTATGAAGGTATGATAGTAGGAATAAATTCAAGAAATGAAGATATATCAATAAATGTATGTAAAGAAAAACACTTAACAAACACCAGAGCATCAGGCTCAGATGATGCACTACGTTTAGTACCACCACTAAAAATGTCACTAGAACAATCAATAGAATTTATAGCAGATGATGAACTAGTAGAAGTAACACCTAAAAATATTAGACTTAGAAAGAGAATATTAGATACAAAAACAAGAGAAAGAGAAGCAAAAAGAGCACAAAATAATGACTAATAAAAACAAGGGGATTTATCTCCTTGTTTATTTAAAATAAATTAAAAAA
The DNA here is from genome assembly GCA_944390335.1 of uncultured Clostridia bacterium. Lineage (GTDB taxonomy): Bacteria > Bacillota > Clostridia > TANB77 > CAG-508 > CAG-793. Next base: position 2,947 of record CALXQA010000009.1, on the reverse strand, counting down.
ACATATAAGTAATTTGAAATTAAGAAAATAAAATTATAAAGAAATAAGTATATAGTTATTAATTAAATATTTATTAAGAATATAGGAAGAAGGAAAAGAAAATGACATTAGAAGAAATAAAAGAAGATGCATTAAAAAGACATATACCAATAATAATGGACGATACATTACAAGTTATAATTAATAAAATGAAAGATAGAAAAGTAGAAAAAATATTAGAAATAGGAACAGCAGTTGGATACTCTGCAATATGTTTTTCAAAACTTTTAGAAGATGGTGGAAAAATAGACACAATAGAAAGAGATGAAGAAAAAATTAAAGAGGCAAAAGAAAACATTAAGATAGCAAAAAATAATATAAAAATAAATATATTAGAAGGAGATGCAGTAGAAATTCTACCAATATTAAATGAAAAATATGATATGATATTCATAGATGCAGCAAAAGGCAAATATCCATTTTTCTTAAAAGAATCACTTAGGTTATTAGATGATAAAGGAGTTATATTTGCAGATAATATACTATATAAAGGATATGTCATGAGTGACTATAACAAGCATAAACAAAGAACAGCAGTAAACCATTTAAGAGAATATATAAAATTAGTAACAGAAGATGAAAACTTAAATACAGAGATATTAGAAGTTGGAGATGGACTAGGAATAACTGTAAAAGTAAAAAATCAATATAAATAAAATTATTAGAAAAAGCGAAAAAATTTATGTGAATTTTACATCTATATAATAGGATACTAAAAAAATAATTTATTAGGGAAATAAAAAGTAAAGAAATAAAAAAATTGGTTTGAGAATTATGAATGGATAAATATTTAGGTATACATAAAATTTGATAGAAATTATTGACAATATATTATAATTTGTGTTATTATGAATATAATAATTAAGAGCATAGTTCTTATTAAATGTGTTTGTCGCTGCCTCTTTAGCGACTAATAAAAAAGAGAGTAAATAAATTTAGTGGGGCTTACCAGAAATGGTGAGCCTTAAATTTTTAAAGAAGTAATTATAAATGCAAATAAATATAGGCTATTTTTATTTTATAAAAGATGTATTTTTTGAAATTATAGATGATAAAGAATTAATGTAAAATAAAGAAAATGGAAGTAAAAGACCTTGCTATTTATGCTTTAAGAGTAAAAAATATAATAATATCATTTGGTTTATTCCTATTAGTACAAAAGTAGAAAAATATCGTAAAATATATTATAATAAGATACAAAAACAAATAAAATTAGGTAAAAGACCTATGATAGATACAATAGTTTTTGGAGAGGTCGCAAATACTAGTAGTGTATTTTTAATACAAAATATGTTTCCTATAACAAAGAATTATGTAGAAAGTCAATATATAAGGAATAAAATACCAATTAGATTATCAAATAAATTACAGAACGAAATAATATATAAAGCTAATAAAGTTTTAAATTTATATAAGCATGGAATGAAAAATATCATTTTCCCAGATATAGATAAAATATTAAAACAATTGTTGAAAAACAAAGATATTAATGTAATTAAAAATATTTGTTTTTAATTATATGCTATGATATAATAAAGTTGTAATGAAATTGATAAAGATGATTAAAAGTTTAATAAATGAAAGGAAAAAATATATGTATTTATTAATATCATGTTTAAAAATAATAAGTATTCCACTAATAATAATTGTAGGAGAATCAAGCTTAAATAAAAATACTAAAACAACAGCATTTTTAATACTCACAGTTATATTCAACAATCTTTTAGGTTCTATTATATGGTTTGCTATACTTATGATATCTGTTTTAAATAGTACATATCTATTTATCATCTCAATTATAATTATTGGATTTATATTTTTCTCATATTTAATTACAATAAATATGTATATAAAAAGAAAAATGGAAATAAACAATGCACTATTTATAACATTGTGCGTTGTAGGATTATTGTCAGGTTTTTTTATCGTAAAATACTAGTTAATAAATAAAAAATAGAGGAATAAAGTGACAATAAAGAAGTAAGTAAAATAACAAGACTTTCAGAAGATACACTAAGATATTATGAAAAAGAAGGATTAATAGGTCCAGTAAAAAGAAATAATAAGGGTATTAGAGAATATGAAGAAAAAGACATAAATACATTAGAATTTATTATATGTATGAGAGGAGCAGGACTTAGTATAGGAGCATTATCTAAATATTTATGTTTATTTAAAAAAGAAGATAAAACTATAAAACAAAGAAAAGAAATATTAGAAAATCAAAGAAAGATTTTAGAAGAAAAATTAAAAAAGATGAATACTGCATATGAAAGGCTAAATTATAAAATTAAACTATATGATAATAAGTTATTGGAAAATAAATTAAAATAGTGTATAATAAAAATGTAAAATATTTAAATAAAAAATAGGAGGAAAAAGGTCATGGAATATAGAAGATTCAAAGATGATATTATAGTAAGAATTGACAAAGGAGAAGAAATAATAGAAAAAATGTTAGAAGTATGCAAAAAAGAAAATGTAAAGCTAGCAAATGTAAATGCATTAGGAGCAACTAATAACTTTGAAGTAGGATTATTTCATACAGATAAGAAAGAATATGAAGCACATGTTCATACAGGAGATTTTGAAATAGTATCATTTACAGGAAGTATAACACAAAAAGAAGGAAATCTATATCATCATATACATATGAGTGCAGCAGATGGAAATAATAATGTAGTAGGAGGACACTTAAATAAAGCAACAGTAAGTGCTACATGCGAAATGTTTATACATGTAATAGATGGAGAAGTAAATAGAAAATTTTCAGATGAAATTGGATTAAATTTATTTGAATTTTAGATAATATTTAATATAAAATATCATATCTTAGATTTTAATGAGATATGATATTTTTTATATAATAGGAAAGTAAAACAAAATGTTTTAAAAAAATATTATCAAG
>CALXQA010000008.1 GCA_944390335.1 uncultured Clostridia bacterium | reverse complement strand
TCAAATAACAGAAGAAGTAACAAGTGGATTAGAAGAAGGAGCAATAAAATTTACAAACCCAAGTTGGACAAATGGAATGGCAAGTATACAAGTAAGTACAAATACAAGCTATAAGATAGAGTACCAATTAAATGGAACAGAAGGCCAATGGACAGAGATAGCAAATAATGGAACAATAAATAATTTAGCACATAATACAAATGTATATGCGAGATTAACAGATGGAATAAATTCAGGAGAATATGCTACTGCAAGTATAAAAGATACAGTAGCACCAACAGTAGATATAAGTACAAGCAATATAACACAAACAAGTGTAAGATTAAATGTAACGGCAACAGATAGTCAAAGTGGACTTGCAAGTAGTAATACATATAGTTATTATTTAAATGATAGTTTGATAGTATCAAATAATGCAAACTATTATGACTTTACTGGATTAGCAGTAAATACAAACTATACACTAAAAGTAACAGTAACAGATAAAGCAGGTTTAGTTACAGAAAAAACCATAAATGTAAAAACTAAAAACGAATTAATTACTTTTAAAATGGGAGAAGAATATACTGCAGAAAAAGGCATGACATGGAGAGAATGGGTAGAATCTGAATATAATACATGTGGATTATTGATAACAAAATATGACTTAGTAGCATATGATTATGAATTTGGAGGAAATATGGGATTCCCGGAACCAGGCAATGTTATAGTATATGCAGATGATGTTATAGACGAAAATTTAGATTATGATGATGGATATGGATATGTATTATATCACAGGAATATCAGCGTAGTTTTGTAGTAATTTGAATTTTTTAGGTAACTATAGGTTTACAATAGATATGTCACACCTAATATAAAAAATACAAGTAGGAAATACCAAAAATATGATAAAAAGATTTTAACCATAAAATCTTTATCTAAAGAAGGTATTTCCTATAAATAGTATAACGCAAGATATACTGTATAAGTAATTAGTTATAAAATATTCTTTTAAACATGGAGTAACAAAAGTGGCAATAAAATTCAAAAAGCATAGAAAAACAATATATAGATAGCACGAAAAATATGATGGAACAGCACAATCATTAAAAAATGAATCAAGAAGTCCACATAGTCATCCAAAGCAACATACAGAAGCAGAAATAAAATTAACAATAAATATAAGAATAAAGGAACAGGAGCAGTAGTGTTATGGATAAAATTGAGGCGAACAGGATATCCAAGAACAATAACAAGTTTATACAGAGTAATGCAAAGGATAGGAATATATAACAAAAAGCCAAGTAAAAAGAAAGAATATGAGCAAAAACCATATGAAAAAATGAGATATCCAGGAGAAAGCATGCAAGTAGATGTAAAATATGTACCAAAGAAAAATTAAAAGAAAGAAGAAATAGAGCAAGATAGAAGGTATTATCAACATACAGCAATAGATGAATATACAAGAAAAAGGATATTTGGGCTAGTAAAGAGCAAAGAACAAGTACACCAATGAAATTTTTGAAAACAATAATAAAGAAATTTCTATTAAAAATAGAGTATATACAGACAGATAACGGATTTAAATTTATAAATAGATTAAATTGGCAAGGAACAAAGAAAAAGACAATGTTCGAGAATAAATTGGAAGAGTTAGGGATAAGGCATAAGCTAATTAAAACCAAAGACACCAAGACATAATGGAAAAGTAGAAAGAAGTTATAGGAAAGATCAAGAGAGATTCTATTATAATAAGATATTTTGTAGTTTTGAAAACTTTAAAAACAGATTAAAATATTGGGAGAAAAAATATAATAATTTTCCTATGAAACCACTAAAGTGGTTAAGTTCAAACGAAAAATATTTAGAATATATAGGAGGTAATATACTGAGTAGTCATATTAGGTATTTCAAACTATATATTTATCAATAAAATATGACATATGTTTGACAAAACTACATGTGCAAAATTCAAAATGAAAGATTCATGACAATTTGAAAATATGGAAAGAGCGAAATATTATGCAACAATAAGATCATATATAGAAACTTGTAACCGAAAAAAGTTAATATATATAAAGCTTTAGTAACGTTAGTGATAGGTAAACCATATATATATGTTAAAAGAAATTGTAAATGGTAAAGCCGAATAGTCAAAATTATCCATGCACAAAAACAGAGAGAATAACTAGATTATTCCCTCCTGCTTAAGTGCATTTTTAAATTAAGCTGTGAGTAGTAACGGTCAAAAATTGCTACTTACTAATTTTTTATTAAAAAACTTGTCTTTTTCTATTGTTTTTGATATATTTATATCAATTATTGAGAAATATATAAAGTAAAGAAACAAGAAAAAATAAGGAGAATATATTTAATGAATATAGACTTAGAAAAAATAGAAAATAGAAAAGAAAAAGAAGAATTAGCACTTAGAATATTAGATAAAGTCAAAGATGGAGACTGTATAGGCTTTGGCTCAGGTACTACATCATATATTGCCGCTATAAAAATAGGAGAAATGATTAAAGAAAAAGGAATAAATATAACAGCAGTACCAACATCAAGCTATATGAAAGAACTTTGCAAAAAATATGGTATAAAAGTAGGAGATTTAATAGAAAATAAAATAGATTGGGCATTTGATGGAGCAGATGAAGTAGATCAAAAAACACTTTGGCTTATAAAAGGTAAAGGAGCAGCAATGTTTAAAGAAAAGCTAAATATAATATCATCTCCAATCACATATATTTTAGCAGGTAAGAGTAAATTCGTAAAAAAATTAGGAGAAAAATGTAAAGTACCAATAGAAGTATTCCCAGATGCACTAAAATATGTATCAGAAGAACTAAAGAAATTAGGTGCAGCTGATATCACATATAGAGGAATGACAGAAAATAATAATGGAATATTAGATGTAAAGTTTGAAAAAATATATAAAGAATTAGAAAAAGAAATAAAAGAAATAACAGGAGTTATAGAATCAGGACTATTTTTAGGATATAATATAGAAATAATAGGGGGATGCGAATGAAAAAAATACTTTTTTCAGCATATTCACTAGACATAGGTGGAATAGAAACAGCACTAGTTACATTAATGAAATATTTAGTAAAATACTATGATATAACACTAGTACTTGAAAAAAAACAAGGAGAATTTTTAAAAGATATTCCAAAAGAAGTAAAGATAATAACATATACACCATGTAAAATAAAAATAGCAATAATTAGGAAAATAATAAACCTATTTAAGCAAATAAAATTTAAAATGAAATATAAAAATAGTTTTGACTTTGCAGCAGATTATGCAACATATAGTCTTCCAGCATCATTTGTAGCAAGAAGTGCTAGTAAAAATAATGCAATATGGATACATAATAATTATATGAACTTTTATGATAATGATATAAAAATGTATAGAAACTTTTTTAGTAGTATAAAAATCAAAGAATTTAAAAAAATAATATTTGTATCAGACTTAGATAAAAGAATATTTATAGCACAATTTCCTGAATTAATAAAAAATACAATAGTATGTAATAATTTAATAGATTATGAAAAAATAGAAAAATTATCAAAAGAAGAGATAGAATTAAAAAAAGAAAACAAAATTACATTCCTAAATGTAGGCAGACATGATGAAAAGCAAAAGAAAATATCAAGAATTATAGAAGCGGCAGACAAACTAAATAAAAGTGGATATAGAGGAAAATTTAGAGTACTTTTAATAGGAAAAGGAAGTGCTAGTAAAGAATATGAAAAAATAATAGAAGAAAAGAATATAGATAATATATATATGTTAGGACCAAAAAAAAATCCATATCCATACTTTAAAATAAGTGATGCATTTATACTTTCATCAGAATTTGAAGGATATCCAGTAGTATTTGTAGAATCGCAAATATTAGGCCTTCCTATAATAACAACAAATGTATCAGATAGTAAAAAAGAAATAGAAGGTAAATATGGACTAGTTGTAGAAAACTCTGAAAAGGGTGTATATAAAGGAATGAAAAAGTTTTTAGATGGAAAAATAAAGACAAATAAATTTAATCCAGAAAAATATAATGAAGAAATTGCACAAAAAGTGAGGAAAATAATTGATGATTAGTATTATTGTAACTGCATATAATGCTGAAAAAACAATAGAAAGGTGTTTAAATTCAATACTAAATAATAAATATGATGATTATGAAATAATCGTTGTAAATGATGGTTCTACAGATAAAACAGAAGAAATTGTACAATTATTCGCATCTGAAAAAATAAGATATTACTATGAAGAAAATAAAGGAGTATCAAGTGCAAGAAATCTAGGATTAAAAGAATCTAAAGGAGAATATATAACATTTGTAGATAGTGATGATTATGTTGCAAACAATTATTTTGAAGGATTAGAAGAATATATAAATTGCAAAGAAGAAGAACAAATAGAAATTATAAAAAGAAAAGCGATTATAATAAATGAAAACTCAAAAGAAGAGAAAAAGATAGAAGGACCAAGCTTTAAAAAAGTCACAGGAGAAGAAGCTTTTAATAGGCTATGCTTTGAAGATAAATTTTTAGATACACTATGGTCATATATAATAAAGAAAAAAATATTTGAAGAAAATAATTTTAAGTTTAAAGAAGGAAAATACCATGAAGACTTTGGATTATTACCATTAATAATATTAAAAGCAAAAACATTTGTATCATTAGATGAATATGTGTATTATTATATTCAAAGTGAAAATAGTATTATGAGAGAAAAAAATGAAGAAAAAACAATGAAAAAAGCAGAAGATGCTATATATCATTATGATAATATACTAGAAAATATTCAAAAATATGATATAACTAAAAAAACAAAAGAAAATGTAAGAATATATTGCACAAATGCAATTTTACTAAAAGTAAATGAATTAGAAGGAAAAAATCAAAAAGAATACATAAAACAATTAAAAATAAGAAAAATATATAGAAATATAAAAGTAAGAAATATAAAACAACTAATAAAAAAAATATTGTTGTTTATAAATATACAATTTTACACTAAACATTTTAATAAAAAAAATACATAATAAAAATAAAAAATGTATAAAAAAGGAGAGAAAAAATGGCAAAGGTAAGTGTTATAGTACCAGTGTACAATGTAGAAAAGTATATTACAAGATGTCTTACATCATTAATAAATCAAACATTGGATGATATAGAAATAATAATAGTAAATGATGGATCAACAGATAATTCAGCATCTATAATAAAGGAGTATAAAAGACAACATAACAATATTATATATGTAGAAAAAGAAAATGGAGGATTATCAAGTGCGAGAAACTTTGGGCTAGTATATGCAACAGGTGAATATATTGCATTCTTAGATTCGGACGATTACGTTGATAGAACAACATATCAAAGAATGTATGAAAAAGCAAAAGCATCGAATAGTGATTATGTAGAATGCAACTTTTATTGGAAATATGATGACTATCAAAAACCAGACATAGGAGAAAAATATGAAAACAAAAAGGAAATGTTTGAAAAAGGAAGAGTAGTTGCGTGGAATAAGCTTATAAGAAGAAATATAATAATGAATAATAACTTAAGATTTCCAGTAGGTTTATATTATGAAGATGTAGAATTTTTCTATAAACTAATACCATTTATAAATAGTGTAGCATTTGTAGAAGAACCATTAATATACTATGTGCAAAGAGAAGAGTCGATAGTAAATAATCAAGATAATAGGACAAGACAGATATTTACAGTTTTGGATAATGTTGTAAACTATTATATGCAAATGGGGCTTTTTGAAAGCTATAAAGATGAAATAGAATATACTTATACAAGAATACTATTATGTAGTTCATTAAAAAGAATACTAAATATTAAAGATAAAGTAACAAAAGATTTATTAGTAAAAGAGACATGGCAACATTTAAATAAAAGATTTCCTAATTGGAAAAATAACAAAATATTAAAAAGCAATAATACTTTAAAAGGTATATATATGAAAACATTAAATAATACAACATTTAAGATATATACAATAATATTAGGAGTTATATGGAAAGATTAAATAAACAGACAAATGTATTACTAAATATAAAAAATAAATTGCACAGTTTAAAATTAGAAGATATATTATGTATATATATTGTACTTTGTCCTATTTTAGATATATCAAGTTTTTTATTTAGGAACTATTTTGAAACTAATATATCTGTATCTACATTTTTAAGACCAATACTTCCAATAATAATTTCAATATATATATTTATAAAAGCAAATAAGAAAAATAAACTAATTCTAATAAGCATTGTGGGAATATATGTAATATATGGAATAATACATTTATTAGTCACAAATACATTTTTAACAGGCTGTTCTTATGGAGGAATAAAAGAAGAACTTCAATATGTTATAAACTATTCTTTCTTAATAGTAAATCTAATTATTTTTTATTATGCTTTTACAAATAAAAAATGGAGAAAAGAAAATATAGTAGAGGAAAATAAAGAAATAGTAGAAAAAAGAACTCAAAAGATAAGAATAGCAATATTAATAATGTCATCTATTTACATATTATCAATATTGTTAGCAATTATTACAAAAACATCTTCTTATACATATATGGAAGAAAAAATAGGGTATAAAGGATGGATTGAGTCTGGGAATAGTTTAAGTGCAATTCTTTGCATATCCTTATTTATAATTTATCCATTAGTAAAAGACAAAAAATTAAGAGTATTTACAATTATTACAATTATTTTAATAGGAATATATTTAGTAACATTAATAGGGACAAGAACAGGTCTTATTGGTTTTTTCTTAGTTACATCTTTGTTTATTACAGTAGAAGTTATATTAAGTAAAAATAGAGCCGCTATAATAGGATTCTTTGCATTAGCAGTTATAATTATTGCAGTAGGATTAGTTGGCTCAAATACATTAATAAGAAGAGAGCAAATAAATAATGAGAATTATAAAATAATAGATGAAAAAACTGGTGAAGTTGGTCATATGACCGGTGATATGTTAAGGATAAAAAATAAGATATTAGATGGAACACTAGATAAAGAATATATGTCAGAAGCTCAAAAACAGGCTGTGCTTGATTTAAATGAGTATGCAAATAAAGTAAACTTGGCAGGTACTGATACAAGAACTCAGCAGCTTATGTATAATATATATTTAGTGAAAGAACAAAAAAGTATATTAGGAATAATATTTGGAAATGGATATGAGTCAAACTTTAGAGAAATGGTCATGGAAAATGAACTTGTAAGTTTTTTACTTAACTTTGGAATAATAGGCTTTTTAATATATGTAGGACCATTTATATTTATATTAATATTTTCTTGCATAAAAATTATAAAAGCATTAAAAAAGAAAGAAAAATTAAAATCAGAGTATATACTAGCATGTTTAGCACTAGTTTTAGCATTTGCTTTATCATACCTTTCTGGATATATATTCTTTAATTCATCACTTATGATAATACTATCTGCAATTGGAATATATATATTTGTAAATTCAGATAGAAAAAGTTAATAGATGAAATAGGAGATAATAAAACTAAAAATGAAGAAAATTATATTTGGAATAACAAGTTTAGGATTAGGTGGAGCAGAGAGAGTATTAGTAGACTTAGCTAATAGATTATCAAAAGATTATGATATTACAATATTTATGATTTATGATGGAGGGGAATTAAAAAAAGAACTTGACCCTAAAATAAGAAAAGTAGCTTTGTATAGGAAAAAATACGAAGAACTTACTAAAATAGATAGAGTAAAAGCATCTTTAAAATTAATTATATATAAGAAAAAAATATATAATGCTATTATGAAGAAAGGTTATTCAGTACAAATATCTTTTTTAGAAGGTCCTGTTACAAGACTATTTTCAGTAAAAAATAAAGAAGATGAGAATAATAAAACAAAGAAAATAGCTTGGATACATAATGATATTTCTAAAGTATATGGAAATGGGCTAAAATCTGCTATAAAAAAGTTAGTTGATGGAAAAGTATATAAAAAATATGATAAATTAATTTTTGTTAGTAATGAAAATTTGAAAGATTTCAATAAAACATATAAATGGGCAAAAAATTCTGACGAAGATATTATAAGGAACTATATTGATTATAATAAAATATTGAAAAAAGCAGAAGAAATAGTGGATTTACCTTATGATAATAAAAGTATAAATTTACTTACTGTGTGTAGATTAGTAGAACAAAAAGCATTAGATAGATTTATAAAAGTGAAAAAAGAATTAGAAGATGAAGGTATACATTTTAAAGTGTATATTGTAGGAGATGGACCATTAAGATATTCTCTTCAAAAACAAATAGATTCTTTAGAGTTAACAGAAAACTTTATATTACTTGGAAAAAAGGAAAATCCTTATCCATATATTAAGTTTTGTGACTACTTTTGCCTTCTTTCATATTATGAAGGTTATGGAATGGTATTAGAAGAGGCTAAAATACTTAATAAACCAATTATAATTACTAATACTGCAGCAACAGAATGTATCAATGGTTATGAAAATGCTATTGTTTTAGACAATACTTTTGAAGGAATAAAAAATGGAATTAGAGAAGAATTAAAAAAAGATAATGCTATGTATTTGAAAAATGAAGAAGGTACAAGTATAAATGATGAAAATGAAGAAAAAATCATAAGAAAAATTAAAGATATTTTATAGAGGAAAAAAGAATGAAAATTTCAGTTTTAACACCTACATATAATAGAGGAAATAATTTAAATAGATTATATACTAGTTTAATTGTTAATAATAATTCAGATGTAGAAATAGAGTGGCTTGTTATGGACGATGGTTCAAAAGATAACACTAAATCTATTATGACTAATTTTGTAAAACAAAAGATTATAGATATAAAATATTATTATCAAGAAAATCAAGGGAAAATGGCTGCACTTAATAATTTAGTAGATTATGCAACTGGTGATGTTATAATAGAGTGTGATTCAGATGATTATTTTACAGTTGGTGCTTTTGATATTATTGATAAATATAAAGATAAGCTTTTAAATAATGATGAACAAATATATGCTTTAGTATTTTTAAAATATGATCAAAATGGAGATAATATGGGAAATAGTTTTCCAGATGATTTATATAGAAGTGATATGTTTAGTTTATATTTTAGAGAAGGGATAACTGGTGAGAAGGCTTTAGTTTTTAATAGTAAGATTAGAAAGAAATATAGGTATAAGCTAGAAGCGGATGAAAAGTTTGTTACAGAGTCTAGAATGTATCATGAAATGGATTTAGATTATGATGTTATATGTATAAATAAGCCTATTATGATATGTGAATATCAAAAAGATGGGTATTCTAAAAATATCTTAAAGGTATTTTTTGAGAATCCATTAGGATATTATGAATATTTTAAGGAAATTTTAGAAATTGATTTAAAAGGTGTTAGTTTAAAGAAAAAATTATATATTTATAAACATTATATATTGTTTGCTAATCTAGCACAGAGAAAAGATGCAATAAGAAATGTTACTGGCTTTATTAATAAGTTAATTATTACTTTATTATGGATACCTGGAAGGATTAAAACAAAAATTTTGATTAAAAATGTAGAAAAAATGACGATAAATAATGAAAAAACTATTGACAAATAATAGAAATTAATTATAATATATTTACACAAATGGTGCATAATTGTGATTACTAAAAAAATGGGAGCCTACAACTCCTAGTTTTTTCACTTGATAATTGACGAATGTGCAGTATAAAATTTGAAATAGTTATTGACAAATAACGGAAGATTAAATATAATTAGTATTGAAGTTAGATTTTGCAATCAAGATACTAAAAAACTAGGAGCTACCACTCCTAGTTTTTTCTTATTAGCATTAACTCTCTTTGTTTTTTGATATTATTATGTATATTATAATGAGAGCTAATATATCAATTAGATCTTGCATAGTCAAGATGCCTCCTTTCTACCTTTTTAGAAAGGTATACATACTATACCATATATTACCAAAGAAGTCTATAGATTTACATAAAAAAGTAAAAATAAATTAAATAATTTATTCAACAACTTGTTAAAAAATATATTTTGTGATATATAATAAAAAGAAAAAAATAAAGCCAAAAAATATAAAATAAATAAAAAAGGAAGATAAAAAATGCTTAAAACCGTTGGGGCTGTATATATATATATATATATATCGTAAGATTTAATAGAAAAATATTAATAAGTATAATGATAAATAGAATAAAAGCTATGTGTTTTAGAAGAAACTAAAATGCATGGCTTTTTAGTGTTTAAAGAATAAATAATCATAAAATGGAAATAATTATTTATAGGTATATAAAACATATCATTTGCAATAAAAAAAGATTGCAATAAATAAAAAGATATGATATAACAAAAATTATGAAAAAGAATAATAGGAGGAAATATGAATAAACTAAAGAAACAAAAAAATGGAATAACTTTGGTATCATTAGTTGTAACAATAATAGTATTATTAATATTATCAGGAGTAGCTTTGAACTTTACTATAGGAGAAAATCGGAATATTTACAAAAGCAGAAATAGCAGTAAATGAAACAGAAATAGCAAGTCTTAAAGAAAGTTTAAGTTTATATTATTTAAATAATAAATTAGCAGGAATTGATGAGGAACCTATTACAGATAAAATCTCTAAAGAGGATATAAAAGATAATAATACATTAGAGGCAATAGCTAAATTTCAATATGATGTTGGAAATGTCGAAGAAATTAGATATGATACACTATATTACTTAAACTTAGAAAAGTTAGGATTAAATAATATAGATAGTAAAAAATATTTTATGGATATAGAAACAAGAATAATATATATAAATGGAGGTATATTACTTGCATCAGGTAGAAAGTATGTTCTTGAAGAAAAAGAAATTCTACCAGTAAAAATTAGTTCACAAGAGACAGAAAAAGGATTTAAATTAATAGCTACAGTAGAGGATAAAGAAGTACAAAGATTTTCATTTTATATTAATAATGAACTATACAAAACAGATGAAGTAAATAGTAATATATCTGAAATAGAAGTTACAGATAAAGCATTTGGTAAGTATGAATGCTTAGTAAAAGCATATGATAAAAGCCGGAAAAGAGTATTTATCACAGGCAATTAATGTAAATAATTATGTTATAAAAGAAAAAAATGATTTAGATACATTAAGAAATATGGTAGAAGAAGGAAATAAGTTTGAAGGTACAAAAGTAAGAATTATTAATGATATAGATTTGGGTGGAAGTATAGATAATAGAAATTGGATACCAATTGGAAATGAAAGTGCATATTTTTCAGGAGTTTTAGAAGGTAATAATTATAAGATTTTAAATCTATATAATAAAGATACAGAAAATAGTAATCAAGGATTATTTGGATATTTAGAAAATGCAACAATTCAAAATCTAGAAATAAATAGTGGTAGTGTTAGAGGAATAGATTATGTTGGTTCAATAGTAGGAAAAGCTAAAAATATAAATATTATTAATTGTATAAATAATGCAGAAATTACAGCTGAAAATGGGTATGCAGGAGGTATAGCTGGTTTAATTGAAGAAAATGGGACAATAGAAAGATGCGTTAATAATTCAAGTATTAGTAGCACAGAATATGCAAATGATACAAAAGATACTTTTATAGGAGGAATAATAGGTGCATCATATGCAAATATTAGTGAAAGTGCTAATAATGGAAATATAACTAGTATATATTCTGCTACAGGAGGAATAGCAGGAGAAAGTTTTAAAGAGATTTCAAACTGTGATAATAATGGTATTGTACAAGTAACAGGAAAAAATATAAATAGTGATTCTACAATTGGAGGAATTGTTGGATATATAGAAAATGGTAAAGTAGAAAACTGTAATAATAATAATGAAGTAAAATCAGAAGGAAATTGTGTAGGTGGAGTTGTAGGAATAAGTAGTTCAAGTGAAATTTTAAATTGCAATAATATATCTCAAGTAACTGTAAATAATGGCTCAAGTGTAGGTGGAATATTGGGGCTATTTGGAGGAAGTCAAAGAGTAATAGAAAATTGTTCTAATAGTGGAAATATAATTGATAATGGAAGTAGTTTAATTGATGGAAACTCACTAGTAGGTGGTATCTGTGGACAAGCACAAAATGCCCTAATTAATAGTTGTACAAATATAGGAAATGTTACATCAAATGGACCTTATGTTGGAGGCATCTGTGGTACTACTTTAAATAGTATTACAAATTCACAAAATAGTGGAAATATAACTGTAAATAAACCTAATAGTGCAAATAATAGTTGTGCTGGAGGAATTGTTGGACAAATAGATGCAAGCTATATTCAAGAAGAAATAAAAATAGATAATTGTAATAATTCAGGAATAATATTTGGAAATGGAGACCATGTAGCAGGAATTACAGCAGTAAATATAGGAGCAGTTATACAAAACTCATTTAATACAGGAAATGTAAATTCTACTAATGGTATAGTAGGAGGAATTGTTGGAGACTCTTTTGAAGATGCTAAAGGCACTAAACCAATTATCAGAAATTGCTATAACACGGGAGACGTAACATCCCAAGGTATTGTAATAAGTGGTGAATTTATTGACTCAATAGTAGGTGGAATAGTAGCAGGCAATCATGGAATAGTTAGTAGTTGTTGGAATTCTGGAAAAGTAACTGGTATATCAGTTATAGGTGGAATATGCGGAACAAATTTAGAAAGTATAAGTGATTCATATAATAAAGGAGTCGTTCAATCAACTGGGAAGAATATAAATGGAGATTCGGTTATAGGAGGAATAGCAGGTACATTACAGTCTGGAACAATAAATTATTGTTATAATAGAGGTGAAATAATTGCAGAAAATAAAATACAAGGAGGTATAGTAGGATTGCAAAGAAATAATTCTACATTATCTTATTCATATAATACATTTAATATAAGTGATGGAGAATTTAGAGGTAATTTAGTTGGAAATATAGAAAGTGGAACAAAAGATAATTGTTATTATTTAAGTACAATAACATCTGGAGAAGAAAGACAAGAAAATGATATGAAAACAGAGGAATTTATAAACTTAATTGGTGGTAGTTCAAAGTGGAAGCTAGATAGTGGAAATATAAATAATGGATTTATTATTTTAAGTTGGCAGTAATATACAAAAAACTTATGAAAAAATTGAGAAAACTATTGACAGATAACGAAAAATAGTCTTAATATGTATTAAGATTAAGTTTTCATGAAAAGTACTAAAAAACAAGGAGCGTCAGCTCATAGTATTTCTTATTAGTATTAGTTCTATTTATTACTTGGATATAATTATGTAGATAATAAGAAGAACTAATATATCAACTAAATTCTTCATAAATAAGGCATATTCTCTCTACTATTTATAGAAAGGTAGAGAGGTATGTTTTTTTAGAAATCTGTAAACTTACATGAAAAGTCGAAAAATTTTAAATAAAAATAAATTAAATAATTTATTTATTTAGTAACTTGTTAAAAAATATATTTTGTGATATATAATAAAAAGAAAAAAATATTAAAAATAAAAAAAATCACATTTTATTAGAAAAAGTCAATTATAGTGATACTTTCAGATATATTTTAATAAAATTTACAAAATCTCAAGTATAAATTAAGTTTACTTGAGATTTTTATGTTTTTATATAATAAATCTTGTTAAAAGATATAATTTATGATATAAAATATAGAAGTAATGTAAATAATAGGAAGAGAATATAAGATTTTGACAATAATGAATATTTATACTATTATATAACAATATAGAAAGGTGAGAATGATGCAAAAAGATACAGAAAATAGAATTGTTGTAGAACATGTATATAAAACATTTGATGTATATTTGGACAAGGCTAACAGCTTAAAAGAAAAATTACTATTTTGGAAAAGAAATAGAAAAGAAACTAGAGAAGTTTTAAAAGATATAAACTTAACTATAAAAAATGGTGAAGCAGTTGCATTAATTGGTGTAAATGGTAGTGGAAAATCTACACTTTTAAAACTAATGACAAAAATAATTTATCCTAATAAAGGAAAGATAACAACATATGGAAAGCTAACATCACTTTTAGAATTAGGAGCAGGATTTCATCCAGACTTTTCAGGAAGAGAAAATATATATTTTAATGCATCAATATTTGGACTTACTAAAAAAGAAATAGATAATAGGCTAGAACAAATAATAGAATTTTCAGAACTAGGGTCATATATAGACAATCCAGTAAGGACATATTCATCTGGAATGTATATGAGACTTGCTTTTTCTGTAGCAATAAATGTAGATGCAGACATATTACTTGTAGATGAAATTTTATCAGTAGGAGATCAACATTTTCAAGAAAAATGTTTAGATAAAATGAAAGAACTAAAAAAACAAGGAAAAACAATGGTCTTTGTTACACATAGTTTAGGTTCTGCAAAAGAACTTTGCGATAGAGCAGTATGGCTTCATAATGGAGTACTAAAAAAAGATGGAAACACTGATGAAGTTATAGACGAATATTTAAAAGAAACAACATAAAATAAAAGGAGAAAATATAATGATAAACATATTTAAAAGACTATATGATTATAGAGAATTACTAAAAACAAGTGTAAAAAAAGATATTGGAGGAAAATATAAACACTCATTTTTAGGAGTACTTTGGTCATTTGTAAATCCACTTCTTCAAATAATAGTATATGCAATAGTATTTCCTCTAATTATGAGAAATAATATAGAATATTATGTAGTATTTATGGTATGTGGACTTATACCATGGAACTACTTTTCTACAGTCATAAATAGAGCATCATTTACAATGATAGAAAATGGGAACATCATAAAAAAAGTATATTTTCCAAGAGAAATATTACCACTTTCGGTAGTAACAAGTGAAACAGTAACATTTTTAATATCATCAATTATAATATTAGCATTTACAATAGGATATGGACTTGGGATAACAATAAATATAGTATTTTATCCAATACTTTTAGCAGTGCAGTTTGTACTACTACTTGGAATATCGCTATTTGTATCAAGCATAACAGTATATTTTAGAGACCTTCAGCACTTTATAGGAGTACTGCTTCAACTATTCTTTTATGCAACACCAATTGTTTACTCTGTAAGTGCAATACCACCAGAATATGATTGGATATTTAAATTTAATCCAATGACATATATAATAGAAGGTTATAGAGATATATTTTATTATCAGCAAATGCCAGATATGGTAACTTTACTTGTAGTATTAGTTATAGGAATATTACTATGTATAACAGGGTACTTAGTATTTAATAAATTGCAAAGAAAATTTGCGGAGGAGTTATAAATGGAGAAAAACGAAGATTTTAATTTTAAGCAAATACCTGGGGATGTTTTAGAAAAAGATAGAATAAAGGAGATGGGAAAACCTTTAATAAGTATAATTACAGCATACTATAACTGTAAGAAATATATATTTGAAACAGCAAATTCAATATTAAATCAAACATTTCCATATTGGGAATGGATAATAATGGATGATGGTTCAAATGAAGAAGGTTCAAAAGAAACATTTGAAGAATTAGAAAAATTAGATAGTAGGATACATGTATATCATCAAAAAAATGCAGGAAGATTAGAAGCAAGAGATAATGCTATAAAAAAAGCAAAATGTGAACTTATATTTGTATTAGACTCAGATGATATGATAGATAAAACATATTTAGAATGTGCATATTTTACAATGCTTACTAATCCAGATGCAACATGGGCATATGCAGATACTGTTACTTTTGATGGTCAAAACTTTTTATGGAAAAAAGTATTTGACTGTGAACAAGAAAAAAGAGAAAACATACTACCTGTATGTTCACTTATAAAAAAGAAAGCACTTTTAGAAGTAGGTGGATATGGAGCAGTAGATAAAGATGTGCATGAAGATTGGCATTTATGGCTTAGAATGATAGAAAAAGGATATTATCCAGTAAGAATGAACTTTTATGGCTTTTGGTATAGGCAAAAAAAAGAAGGAGGAACAATGGCCTCTATCAAAAACGATAGCCAAAGACAAGCACATGCAGAAGAAGAAATAAAAAAGCAAGCAAAAAAAATAAAAGAAAATGTAACAGCACTTCAATATCCTATGACAACAAACTTTAATTATGACTCACAACCATATATTTTTAAAGAAGAATGGAAACAAATAGTAGATGGAAAAAAGAAAAACCTTTTATTTATATTTCCATGGTTTAAATTAGGTGGAGCAGATAAATTTAATTATGATTTAATATCAAGTATAGATAAAGAAAAATATAATATTACAATGGTAACAACAGAACCATGTGATTATGTGTGGAGACAAAGATTTGAAAAATATGGTGAAGTATTTGACTTAACAACATTTTTACATAGAAAAGATTGGCCAGCATTTTTACATTATATAATGAAAACCAGAAAAATAGACTTAGTATTTGAATCACATAGCTATTTTGGATATTATGTAATACCATGGCTTAAATCATATTTTAAAGAAGTCACATTTGTAGATTATATACATGCAGAAAATTGGGGTTGGAGAAATGGAGAATATCCAAGAGATTCAACAGCAATTGCAAAAATACTTGAAAAAACATATACATGTACAAAATTTTTAAGACAAACAATGAAAAATAAAATGGGTAGAACAACAGATAATGTAATGCCTGTATATATTGGTGTTGATGAAGAAGAATTTGATGAGAATAAAGTAAAAATAGAAGACGATAAAGACTTAGCTATAAAATATGAAAAATACAAAGATAAAAAAATAATACTATATTGTTGTAGAATATCAATAGAAAAAAGACCAATATTAGCACTAAGAATATTAAAAAAGATGCTAGAAAAAGATAAAAATGTTGTACTATTTGTAGTAGGCGATGGAGATAAATTAAGAGCAATGAAGAAAATGGCTACAAAAATGCAAATAGAAGAAAATGTAGAATTCTTTGGAAGTAAGAAAAATGTAAAACCATTTTATAAAGCATGTAATGTAGAATTAATATGCTCTTTAAGTGAAGGGCTTACGCTTACAACATATGAAGCAATGTCAATGAAAAGACCAGTAGTATCAGCAAATGTCGGAGGACAAAAAGAATTAATAGATAATAGCTGTGGTAGAATAGTAGACAATATACAAAAACAAAAAGACTTATTCAAAGAAAATTATACAGAAGAAGAAATAGAAAGATATGCAAAAGCACTATTTGAAATACTAAATGCAAAAAATTATGAAGAAATAAAAGAAAACTGTAGAAAAAAGATATTAGATGGTTTTACTATAAGCAATATGAAAAAAATAATGAATAAAGAAATAGAAAACTTAGTAAAAGAAAAAAGTAAAACAGCGCAAGATGCAGATGAATATAGAGAACTATATAGTCAATATTTAGTACTATATAATCAGTTAGACCAAAGAAACTACTTCTCAGAAAAAGGTGGAGTAGGAGTAGATGGAAACTTTTATGAAGAAAAAATGCAAAGGCTAAAAGATAATCTTTGGCAAAACCCATTGTGGAGAGGTTTTATACACTTTTTGCAATCAACAGGAATAATGAAAATAGCAAAAAAACACGGAATGGATAGAAAAGTAAAACAAGCAGTTGTAAAAAAGATTAAATAAAAGTTAGGAGGAAATATAAATTGAAAAAAAATATAGTGAGAACTTTAGGACTATCTGCAATATTTCTATTTATATTTTTAATTGTAATACAATTATATACAAATATACTTTGGATTTTTAATGTTCCAATAATGAAATATAATATTGTAATAGAATTTGGAATATCTATTTTAATATTTTTATTAATAAACTACTTGTTTAATAAAAATGTAGAAAAAGAAAAACAAAAAAGAAAAGAAATAAAAAAAGAAGAAGAAATAAAAGGAAAAACAAATAATAATATAAAAGAATATTTAATACAAAGTATAGCCTCTATATTAATAGGAGCAATAGTTTTCACTGTAGCAGTATATCTAGTTGGAAAAATATATGATACAACAGCAGATGGAAATTCATATCATAAACTTGCAGTAGGAAGTATGAAAAATGGTTGGAATCCAATGTATGAAAGTTCAAAAGACTTTACAAAAGAAGACGGAAATGCCTTAACTGTATTAGATGATAATGTAAACTATATGTGGGCAGACCATTATGCAATGGGAACAGAGATAATAGGAGCAAACATTTATGCATTCACAGATAATATAGAATCAGGAAAAGCATTTACATTAGTCATGATGTTTATTGGATTTGGAATAACTTTAGATTATCTAATTTTAAAAAGAAAATGGATAGACAAAAAATTTGGAATAATAAAAGGAGTATTAGTATCTGCTTTATTAGTAATAAATCCAATTACTCTAGTACAAATGGGAACATACTATGTAGATAGCACACTAGCTATAAGCTTATTTATCATAATACTAGAACTAATAAATATAAACAGCAAAGATATAAAAGAGAATAATATAAAAAATAAAATAGAAAGCTACTTAATTTTAGCAATTTCAATAATGATGTGTTCAAATGCGAAATTTACAGGATTAGGATATGCAGCAGTATTTTGTGCAGCATTCTACATTTATATGATAATTGATAAAATTAGAATGTATAAAAAAGGTATTTTAGAAAAAAAAGAACTTTCTAAGAATATAATAGGAAATACCGTTTACTATATCATAGTTGTAATAATTACAATATGTATAATAGGAAGCACATCATATCTAAAAAATATAATAACAAAAGGACATCCATTTTACCCATTATATGGAGAAGGACATGTAGAAAATATGGTAAATAAAGAGATACCAGAATCTTTAGCTAGTAAACCTAATATAGTACAATTCTTTATATCAATATTTTCAAAATGTGAAAATGTATCACCATCATATTCAGACGTACTAAATGAACCAGACCTAAAAGTGCCATTTACCATGACAAAAGAAGAAATAAATAATTTTAATATACCAGATATAAGAATAGGGGGATTTGGACCATTATATAGTGGTATATTTATAATAACTGCAATTATAAGCATATTAATGATAATAGATTATATAAAAAATAGAAAATATAAAAATCTAACAATATACTTAATAATTATAGGAGTATCAACTTTACTACTTACACTATTAGATGGTTCATATTGGGCAAGATATATACCTTATGTATATATGATAACAATAATAAACTTAGCATATTTATTTGAAAAAGATAAAAAAGTATATAATATTATTGGAATAATATTAACAATACTGTTAGCTATAAACTCAGGATTAGTGCTAAAAACATCCTTAACAAACTATATAGGAAATAGTAGATATGTAAAAAGAAACTTAATAGAATTTGAAGAATATGCAAAAGAAAAAGAAGAAGTACCAATAGCTTTAAACTTATCAGCATATCAAGGAGTACAATATAATTTAGATGATTTAGGAATAAATGTAAAAATAGTAAACCAAGAAGAATTAGAAAAAAGTAGAGAGCCAAAGGATGGGCTGTTATTTAAATATTAATAGGAGAAAAAAATAAGAAAATATGAAAAAATATATAAAAGGAATTTCAAAAGGCATAATTTTATTTATAATACTTATAATTATATTTTTTACAATGCTTACAATTTCATATAGTTTGCCAAATTATAAAATAAGAGAAAATGTAAAAGACTCTTTGATAGTTTTAGAAAATGAACAAGGTTTTTATTATAGACCATTCTTTGGAAGTGATAATAAACTTGCAGATTCAGTTACAATGGACAACTATACAGACTCAATAATATTAAGCACAGCACTTGACTTAGGAGAAAATAAGGGAGAAAATATTTTAAAAAGAGTCGTATCTAATTATAGATATGATGATGGAGAGATAGGACCTATAGAAAGTCTAGAAAAAGCAGTAATAAATGAAGAAGAAATAAATACAGAATATACAAGATACTGGTTTGGAATAGAAGCTTTTTTAAGACCAATGCTAATATTTTTCAATTACCAAACTATAAGATATATAAATGTATTTGTAATATTTGGACTATTCTTTGCGGCAATATATAAAATTGCAAAAAAAATAGGAATAAAATATGCTGTAGCATTTGGAGTATCAATAATGCTTATAGGATTTATAATAGTACCTATGTCACTACAATATATGCCAGTAGCAAGTATAATGCTAATATCAGTAATAGCAATAATATCACTTTATGATAAAAAATACTTTAGTAAAATACTTCCATATATATTCATATGTATAGGAGCAATTACGGCATTTATGGACTTACTAACATATCCAATTATAACACTTGGAATTCCACTAATAATAGTAATGCTTTTAAAAATGAAATATGAAAAAATAACATTAAAAGAATGTATAATAATATTCTTAAAAATGAGCATAATATGGGCAGTAAGTTATGGCATGACATACTTTGTAAAATGGGTTATATCATCAATAATCTTAAATAAAAATGTAATAACAGATGCAATAAATCAGTTTTTGTTTAGAGCAGATGCATCTGGAAATAATGAAACAAATAAAATAGAAGTAATAGGAAAAAACTTTTCTATATACTTTAATAATATAGTATTAACTATGCTTGTAGTATATCTAATAATTTATGCTTTAAACTTAATAAAACATATTGATAAAACAAAAAGCAAAAAGTGTATAATACCATTAGCACTTATTTCAATACTTCCATATGTATGGTATATAGTATTATCTAATCATTCAGATATACACTCATGGATGGCATATAAAATACAAGCAGTAACTTTATTTGGAATATTAAGCACCACCCTTATTTATATAAATGATGAAAGTTATAAAAATAAAAAAATAGATAAAGAAAAAAGACAAGTTAGGGAAAAATAAAAAACTAGGAAAGAGGAATAAAATGGATAAAATTGCAGTTTTGATACCTTGCTATAATGAAGCAAAAACAATAAAAAAAGTAGTAGAAGACTTTAAAAGGGAACTTCCAGAAGCTACAATATATGTATATGATAATAATTCAAAAGATGGAACAGATAAAATAGCAAAAGAAGCAGGAGCAATTGTTAGGTATGAGAAAAAGCAAGGAAAAGGAAATGTAATAAGGTCAATGTTTAGAGAAATTGATGCCGAATGCTATATCATCACAGACGGAGACGATACATATCCAGCAGAAGATGCAAAAAAGATGTGCCAAAGCATATTAGAAAATGGTGCAGATATGGTAATTGGAGATAGACTATCATCAACATATTTTAAAGAAAATAAAAGACCATTCCATAATATAGGAAATGTAGTAGTAAAAGGATTAATAAATCTAATATATAAAAGTGATATAAGAGATGTAATGACAGGATATAGAGCATTTAGTTATAGGTTTGTAAAAACATTTCCAGTACTATCAAAAGGATTTGAAATAGAAACAGAAATGACAATACATGCACTAGACAAAAACTTAAATATAGAAAACCATATAATAGAATATAGAGATAGACCAGAAGGAAGTAGCTCTAAATTAAATACCTATACAGATGGAGCAAGAGTAATAAAAACAATAATCACATTGTATAAAAACTATAGACCACTATCATTTTTCCTATGGTTAAGCCTGATATTTGCAATAATAGGAACAGGATTTTTAATACCAGTATTAGTAGACTATATAAATACAGGACTAGTACCAAAAATGCCAACATTTTTAGCAAGTATATTCTTCTATATATGTATGGTACAATCATTCTTTGGAGGACTAATATTACAAACAGTAATAGAAAAATCAAAGCAATCATTTGAACTAAAACTAAATGAATATGAAGATAAATTAAAAGAATTAAAAAAGAAAGAAGAAAAAAAGAATAATAAAGAACAATAATAAAAAAAGAATAATTAAAAAGAATAAAAAAGAAAAAAAAGAAAAATAATAGATGATAAATAATAAAATAAAGAGTAAAAATAAAAAGTAAAATAAAAATGGAGATGAAAAAAATATGAAAAAAATTAGTATAATTATACCAGCATATAATGAAGAAGAATCTTTACCATATTTATATGAAAGACTAGAAAAAGTTATAAGCAGTATAGAGAACTATGAATTTGAAATACTATTTGTAAATGATGGTTCAAAAGATAATACAATAAAATTAATAAAAGAATATAGAGAAAAAGATAAGAGAATATCATATGTAGACTTCTCTAGGAATTTTGGAAAAGAATTAGCAATGATAGCAGGCTTAGACTATGCAACAGGAGATGGAGTAATCTTTATGGATGCAGACCTTCAAGACCCACCAGAACTAATACCAGAAATGATAAAATACTGGGAAGAAGGATATGATGATGTATATGCACAAAGAAAATCAAGAGCAGGAGAAAGCTTTTTAAAGAAATTTACATCTAAGATGTACTATAAAGTACTTCAAGCATTAACACCAGTAGAAATACAAAAAGATACAGGAGACTTTAGACTATTAGATAGAAGATGTGTAAATGCATTAAAAAAACTAAGAGAAACAGACAGAAACTCAAAATCAATGTTTAGCTGGATAGGATATAAGAAAAAAGCAATAATGTATGATAGAGACCCAAGAGTTGCAGGAAAAACTAAATGGAATTACAAAAAATTAGTAAACTTAGCAATAGATGGAATAACATCATTTACAACATCGCCACTTAGAATATCTACATATATAGCAATACCAACATTTTTAGCACTATTTATATACCTAATATATGTAATTATAAAATGTATAAGATTTAGTGTTGCAGTACAAGCATATCAAGCAATAATCCTACTTGTATTATTCTTCTCAGGAGTACAAATATTACTATTTGGAATAATAGGAGAATACTTAGGAAGAATCTTTAATACATCAAAAAATAGACCATTATATCTAGTAAATGAATATAACGGAAAAAAAGAAATGAATGATTAATCAACCAAAGGGGACGGGCCTTTTTGGTTGAAAATGTAAAAAAATAAGGAGAAGAAAAATGCTTAAAACCGTTGAGGCTGTATATATATATATATATATATCGTAAGATTTAATAGAAAAAGATTAATAAACATAGATAGAAATAGAAGGAAAGCTATGTGTTTTAGAAGTATCTAAAATACATAGCTTTTAGTATACAAAGAGAAATAGAGATAATAAAAATAAATGAAAAAATAAAATAATAATTAATAAAGCAATAAAAAACAATTGCAGACAATAGAAGTTGTGATATAAATTTATAAAATGATATCTAAACTAAATTCAGGGAGGAATAAAACATATGAAGAAAATAAAAAAGGAAATAAAAGGAATAACATTAGTAGCCTTAGTAGTTACAATAATAGTGTTATTGATATTATCAGGAGTAGCAATAAGTTTAAGTATAGGAGAAGATGGAATATTTAAAAGGGCACAAGATGCAAGTAAAATATATGAAAACGCAAGTCAGAATGAACTAATAGAGATAGAGAAAGTATCAAACTATATAGATAACCATTTAAATGGAAAAAATAGTGAGGAACAAGAAAAATATAAAACTGTGGAAGAAGCAAGAGGAAAAGATTTTTTTGAAAAAACTGATATTATATTAGATAAAAATGAAAAAAAGTTGTAATACCAGAGAATTTTAGGGTTACGGAAGATTCGGAAATAGATGTCAATAAAGGAATTGTAATTGAGGATAAAGATAACAATCAATTTGTATGGATAAATGTAGAAAATCCCAATAATATGTATGAGGAAGCCGAGGTTCAGTTATCTGGAAGTAATATAAAGACAAATAGGTATAGTAAAATTAGAATAAGGAATAATGATGATACAAAGTATGTAATTGGTATACCTGGTAATTTAGAAAGTAATAGAGAACCAGATTTAAGAAGCGATTGTGATACTAAAGAAGAAATATATAAAGAAATTTTTGGATATAATTCAGCAGATGAATTGGCAAAATCTTTTGTTGATGAATACAATGATATGATTAGTAGTTTAATAAAGTATAATGGGTTTTATGTAGGAAGATATGAATTAACAGGAAATAAAGAAAAAGCAACAGAAAAAAAGGAAAAGTTTTAAATAATTTGACATGGCATGAAATATATAATGCGTGTCATACTGTAATCAATTCAGAAAATGTTAAAAGTACAATGATATATGGGTGTCAATGGGACGAAATAATTAATTGGCTATTAAATACAGGAGTAAAAAATAGTGATGAGTTAAATGTTAACTCAGACTCTTGGGGTAATTATTCTGAAAGCTTAATTGAAACTGGTTCAAATGAAAAATTTATGGTTAATAAAATATTTGACTTAGCTGGTAATGCTAGTGAATGGACACAAGAAGCATCAACTGAACTTTCTTTAGGAATAAGGATAGATAGAGGAGGAGTATATTATCATCCGGGATGGCCAGCTTCAGATAGAGATTCTAATGAATTTGGATTCAAGGATGAAGCTCATTCATCGAGATGTGTATTGATTATAAAATAAAAATATAAATTATGTAAATAATTTTTGAAATTTCTATTGTAAAATTAAATAAAATATGATATTATGAATATAATAATTTTGATATAGAAATATATCAGAAAATGAGAGAGTTCCTACTTTAGTGGAAGATTAAAAATGAGAGAGTTCCTGCTTTAGTGGAAGATTAAAAATGAGAGAGTTCCTACTTTAGTGGAAAATTAAAAATGTTGGGGGAGATTAATTTAGTCTCCCTCATTAAATTTAGGAGAAATTAGATGGATATTAAGAATGGAAAGTTATATATTTATGATGTTAATTTAAAATATAGAAATTATTTAAGAAAGTATGATAGTAAAGTTAGCATGAAAGAAGGAAGAAGATTTTATGGTATTTTAATTACTAAAGATAACATAGATTATTGCATTCCATTTACTTCAAAGGTAAAAAAAAGAAATTCAAAACTAACAATAAATATAAAAAATAAAAATAAAATCATAGCACAATTATTAATAAATAATATGATACCAGTAAATAGTAGTGTAATAGAAAAGGTTGATGTAAATAAAGATAAATATAAAGAATATTTGCAAGATGAAATTATATATTTAAAAACAAAAAATGTAATAAATGAAATTATAAATAAGGTAGAAAAAGCTTTTATAATTTTAGATGATGAAAATCATAGAGATTATAACTTTTATAAAAATATTTGTTGTGAATATAAATTACTAGAAGAAAAATGTAGAAATTATAAAAAATAAGATGTATAATAAAAAAGAAAAGAATAAAAAACGAGGAGACAAAAATGCTTAAAACCGTTGAGGCTGTATATATATATATATATATATCGTAAGATTTAATAGAAAAAGATTAATAAACATAGATA
>CALXQA010000007.1 GCA_944390335.1 uncultured Clostridia bacterium | reverse complement strand
ATTATTTTTTTCTTATAATAGAAATTGCTTGCATATCATCTTTAAACATTTCTTTTTTAATCCTATTTACATATTCTAATGTAATATTATTAAACACATTAGTATAATCAAGAGTATTTATACCTCTTATACTATCTTGTAAATACATTCTTCCAATATCTTCTACATCATCATAAATAGATACATATTCACCATATAAAGCCTTTTTATTTCTTTCAAAATCCTCTTTTGAAATTTCTTTATTATTTATTACGTTTGCAATTTTCTCATTTATCTTTTCAGGATTTTCTGATTGACCTGAAATTAAAGTATGAGCATACTCATCAGAAAACTCATAATCGAATTCTAATGGTGCCATAAGTAATCCTTCACTATACATTTCTTGATAAAGTTTTGAACTTTTTCCAATTAAGCTGTTTAGAATTATTTGCACTGCAACTTGTTTTTCCATTTTATTCTCATTTTCAGCAACATCTTTATATCCTATCATGAATATAGGCATATTAACATCCATATTCTCTTCTTTATATTTTTTATTTATTCTATCTTCTTTTTCAGGATATATTCTTTTAATTTTATCAATCTTTTCTCTAGGTAGTAGTCTTTTCTTAATCTCTTCTACTAAGCTTTCTGGTACAAAATCACCACTTATGCACATTATCATATTAGATGGGTGATAAAAAGTATTATAGCAAGAGTACAATGTTTCTTTTGTAATCTTACTTATAGACTCTACAGTTCCTGCAATATCTAATTTTACAGGGTTATTAATATATAGAAGGTCCATCATATTAACATATAGTTTCCAACCTGGTTCATCATCATATCTACCAATTTCTTGACCAATAATGCCTCTTTCTTTTTCAACATTCTCATCTGTAAAATATGGGTGTTGAACATAATCCATTAATTCATCTAGTCCTTCATAAAAATTATCTGTACCACCGAATAAATATGCTGTATGGTCATTTGTAGTATAAGCATTTGCATCTAATCCTAAAGACATTAATTTATATAAACTATCAACTCCATTTTCTTGTTCAAACATCTTATGTTCTAAATAATGTGCTACTCCATCTGGAACTTTAATTTCTTTTCCAGTTGTAGGTTCTATAAAATGATTATCAATTGAACCGAATTTAGTTCCCCATATAATATATTTCTTTTTTGTATTTTTTTTAGGAATTATAATAATTTTCATTCCATTATCTAAAGTTTCTGTATATACTTTTTCTTTTATTTGATTATTCTCTATAACCTCCATTTTAATCCTCCTTGTTTTTTAGAAAGTAAATAGTATCCATAGATACTTTTTTTGCTATTTGTATTACTTGTTCTTTTGTTACATTATTTATTTTATTTAAATAATCTTGCACTGTTAAATTATCATCAAATAACCTTTGATCAAAGTAAAAAGTAATCATATCTTCTTCAGATTCTGGAATAGCTTCTATAGATGCTGTAATAAGCTTTTTAGCAGCATTAAATTCTTCATCAGATATTTTTCCATTTTTCATATCTTCTAATTGTTCTTTTATTATATTTAAAGTTTTTTCATAATTTTTTATTTCTATTCCTGTTTTGATAAATATAGTGTTTTGCCTTTTAATATATGAAGAACCTGCTGAATATGCTAAAGATGCTTTTTCCCTAACGTTTTGGAAAAGTTTAGAATTAGCACCTCCTCCAAGAATTGTATTATACATCGCTACTGCTGCTTTATCTTCTTTAGGCATATTTAGTCCTATTATAAGTTTTCCTTGTGTTACATCTAAATTTTCTTTTACGACTTTTACTTTATCATGTGGTATATGATTTATATTAATTTTTTGTATTTGCTTTCCTTTTATATCTGGAACTTTTACATTTTCAATGCTATCTCCAGTAATAAATAAATCAATTTTGCATTCATTTATTATCTTTTTATAATGTTCATAAAGACTCTTTTCATCAATTTCATCAATATCTTCTATATATCCATATTTATAGATTGAATATGCTTCTCCTTCAAACATTTCTTCTATACATCTTTCATTAGCATATTGTGCTTTATTATCTTTTTTTGTTAATAATATCTTTTTTAAATTTTCTTTTTCTTGTTTTACATATTCTTTTTTAAAACCGCTATTTTCTATTAATGGATTAAATACTATTCCTATTAATAAATCTATACCTTCTTGTAATAAATTTTCTTTTTCTAAAGTATATTGATTATCTATTGTTTCTAAATAAAATTTAAGCACATGATAGTTTCCTATTTTATCTACACCACAATTGAATCCTGCTCCATACATTTCTTCTAGCTTTTTTGAAATTTCTTCTTGTGTTTTTAGTTTATCAAAACCTCTTCTTAATACTGATACTAGTAAAGCATTTTTTGTTACAGTATCTTTTCTTAATGGTAATGTTAAAAATATTGAGCATAGGTTTGTTTTAAATTTATTTGTTTTTAGTTTTGTAATTTCCATAATTTTCTCCTCCTAATATTTATTTATCTAATCTATTGTTTGATATATATTAAAATTTTGAATTTTACCTATATATTTCATATTATTTTCTATATATTCTTTTGCATCATATGCAAATTGATATATTTCTTTCTTATCTTCTGTTTCATCTAATAAAAGTATTTGTGTATTTTTTAATTCTTTAATTTTATTTATTAATCCTTCCTCTCCATCTTTACCTAGGTTTCCCCTTAATGCCCAATCATATACTCCATTTTTTAAATCATTTAATTCTATAGAATATATTGGTGCATATGTTGATAATATTATTACATCTCTATTTTCATTTTCTTTTTGATTTTTTATATATTTGGTTACTTCTTTTATTTGATTTTCTAAGTTTTCCTCTATAACTCCTCCATAGAAGTGAGATTCTTTTGGAATTTTTTTCATTTCTGATATATATATATTTATATCTTTTATACTTTTTATTCCAGTAAATAGTATTATAGCTAAATTTAATATTATTATTATTTTTGTAAGTTTTTTTCCTTCTAATATTGGCATTACTAAAAAGTTTATGCTATACATTATGTTTATTAAAAATATAATTGTACATAAAATGCTATGGTATTCATTTAATATTGGTATTACTAATACTATTGATGATATTGAAAATATAAGTAAAATGCTTGAATTTCTACAATATTCTTTTATTTTGTTATTTTCTTCTTCATTGTTATTATTATTTTTTGCTTTTTTTAATGCTTTTTTTACTACTATATTTGTTATTATTGTTATAATCCATATACTAATATACAGTATTGTATTTATTACATCTTGTATTCCAGCATGTGTATTTTTGCTTCCAAATTCTATTATTCCCAATATTGTATAATTTATAAAGTTATATAGATTATTATTTAAATATAAATATATTGCATAAATAAAAAATAGCATACAATTTATTAATATAACCTTTGATATTGATGTAAATGCTTCTTTTTTCTTTTTGCTAAATATTAAATAATATACTATTAATCCTAAAAAGTATCCAAATCCTAGTTTATGATTACTGAATATTACTAAAAATAGTATTAGTCCTTGTACCATATCAATGTTTTTTTGAATTTTATCAAAATATTTATTTTTTGTTTTTTCATTATTATTGTATTTTAATAATGATAATATTCCTAATTCAAAAAAAACAAATGAAAGTATGTTATAGTTTGTTCCACCTAGTCCT
This sequence comes from uncultured Clostridia bacterium, assembly GCA_944390335.1. Classification (GTDB taxonomy): domain Bacteria; phylum Bacillota; class Clostridia; order TANB77; family CAG-508; genus CAG-793. The sequence goes on along the minus strand of CALXQA010000007.1, from coordinate 22,469 downwards.
AATTTATTAGTAAACATTAGTATAAGTAAAGTATACATTAATGCTAGATTTTTTCTTATTTTTAATTTTTTTAAAATTACATAACATAAAAGATACATTATTGTAAGTAATATTAAATTATATATTCTAAACACTAATACATTACTTCCAAATATATTAAATATATACTCTCCTATATAGAAAAATAAAGGGGTGATTATAACATTAATGTCTTTATATATTTCTATTCCATTTGCCATTTTATATATATTTAAAAAGTTAATCATTTCATCACTATTAGATATATATAGATTAAAACAATTTCCTAACATTAATATGATTATTATTACAAATACTATTAAATTATCATGCTTCTTTATTTTCTCCATATATTAAAAATAGGGTGCCTAATGCACCCTCCTTCCTTAAAACTTTCTCTTTCTAGCTGCCTCTGATTTTTTCTTTCTTTTTACACTAGGTTTTTCATAGCATTCTCTTTTGCGTACCTCTTGTAAAACACCATTTCTGGCACATTGCCTTTTAAATCTTTTTAAGGCATCTTCTATATTTCCATTATTTACTTTAACCTCTGACACAATATCCCCTCCTTCCAGTAATACAACTATTGTATGGGATTTATTTGGGATATCTCCCTAATTACTTATCTATTATACATTATCTGCCATATTGTTGTCAATACATTAATTTTTTATTTTTATTTATTTTTTTATAAAGCAGATTCTAATTATTAAGTTCTTCAATAATTAAAATCTGCTTATTGATATTATACCAATGTTTGTATTTTTTATTTCTATTTTACATATAGAATAGGTCTAAATGAAAACTCATCTGAAGTATCATTTACTCCTGAACTACTTCTAGTCTTTGTATAAACATAATCTATTGAATAATATGCTCCTCTTCTTACACATGATGCATAACTATTTATTAAACCACTTTCAAAACTACTATTACTATATAAGTTTCTAGCTAAATTAGCTGCTTCTGGTTGTGTGATATTGTTATATACTTTCTGTCCCTTTTTTACATTAAATGCGTTAGTATTTCCATTTACTTTTCCTGCCTCATATCTTCCTATATAATATCCTCCTGCTTCTTTTGTTTTTGTAATAAATTCTTCTAAATTTTTAGCTGATGCTTCACCATATTTACTACTAGTTAATTCTTGATAATAAGATTCTATTGTAGTTGGAGTTCATAATCATCTGCTGATTGTTCCATATTTGGGGTTCCATCTTCTGAGAATGTATATCTTCCTAGTTTTATTTCCTCTACTCCTCTAGAATAGGTTACATTACCTATTGGTATCCATACAAATTGGTTACCTTTTGAATTACTATCTTTTGCTGATACATCTTCTATTACTACTCCTTCTTCAACATTTTCTCCTGAATCTGAGGCTATTTTAAATCCAGCTGTTACTTCTACTGCATTACCATAATTGTCATGTAGAACTATATTACTTTCATATGTTTTTCCACTTAGTTTTCCTCCATAAATTTCGTTTTCTAGTGTTTTTACTGTTACTATTTTTTCTGTTGTCAAGTTTTTTTATATTACTATCTTGTTACAAAAAGTATTATTCACTACATCTATACATATTTTAGTAATATTAACATCTGCATATTTATTAGAATTATAAAAGACTACGGAAACTATAATTTTAGCTTTCATAGTCTTTTATTTTTAGGAACTAATTTTTTTAGAATTTAACTTCTACTATTTTATTTTCTTTCAAGCATTCTTTTACATCTAATACTCTTTGATTACTTGAGCCTCTAAACATTAAATCAGGATCTTTTTTAGCTTCTACAAACCTACCATCTACTAATACATCTATATTATCCAATAATTCATTAGTAGTTTCATCATTTCTTGCTTTAAGCTCTTCATAAGTATATCCTGTATAGCACCATACATTAAAGTTTGGTTTTTCCTTCTTTAATCTTTTTACAAAGTGAAGTTCATCTTTAATATTTTGAGGGCATAATGGTTCTCCTCCACTTAAAGTTACTCCTTTTATTATAGAGTTGTCATTTATTTTTTTCATTATTTCATCTTCATTGAAATCTTGTCCATAATTAAAGTCTTGTGCCTCTAAGTTTTGACAATTAGGACAATGGTGTGGGCAACCACTACAAAATAGTACTGCTCTCCATCCTAAACCATTTGATATACTTTCATCATAAAATCCTGCCATTTTCATAATATTTTACGCTCCTTTTATTCCTGTATTATGTGTTACTCTATCATTTAATTCTGCAAGTTTTGCACTGTTCCAACGTTTTGTTGTTCCTACTAAATATCCTGTAATTCTTTGTATTGTATCTATCTCTTCACTTCCACATTTTGGGCATTTATGAAGGTTTGCATCTGAATTTTCGAATCCACAATTCATACATCTTGACCTAGTATGGTTTACACTTCCATATCCCATATTATATTTATCCATTAAGTCAACAACTGCTTCTATTGTCTCTGGATTTCTTGTTGCATCACCATCTAGTTCAATGTAGAAGATATGTCCACCTCTTGTTAGGTCATGATATGGTGCTTCTATTTTAGCTTTTTGCTCAGCTGTACATTTTATCCATACTGGTACATGGTTTGAGTTTGTATAATATTCTCTATCTGTTACACCAAGTATTGTTCCATATTTCTTTCTATCTATTTTAGTAAATCTACCAGATAACCCTTCTGCTGGTGTTGCTAATACACTATAGTTTAAGTCATATTTATCTGAAAATTCTCCTACTAATTCTTTTAATTTACCAACTATCTCTAATCCTAGTTTTTGTGCTTCATCTGATTCTGCATGGTTCTTTCCTATTAATGCTGTTAATGCTTCTGCTAACCCTATAAATCCTATTCCTAAAGTTCCTTGTTTTAATACTGGCTCTACTGAATCATTTGGTCCTAGTTTTTCACTACCAGCCCACATTCCAGCCATAAGTAGTGGGAATTGTTTTGCAATTGCTGTGCATTGGAATCTATATCTTTCATATAATTGTTTAGCTGTTATATTTGCATATTCTTCTAATTTATCCATAAATATTTTCTTAACAGTCTTTTTATATTTATCAGTCATCTTTTCTTCACTGCCTCTGCCAAGTTCAAACTTTAATCCTGTTTTTTCTTGTGCTTCTAATGCTGATTCAATTGCTAAACCTGGTAAATTTAGTGTTGTAAATGATAAGTTTCCTCTTCCAACTGATGTTTTTTCTCCATGTCTATTTTCAAATACTCTTGTTCTGCATCCCATTGTTGCACATTCATAATAGTATCTATGAGGGTCATCTTTATTCCATTTTTCATTTTGATTGAATGTGGCATCTAAGTTTATGAAGTTTGGGAAGAATCTTTTTGCTGTTACTTTACATGCAAACTTATATAAATCATAGTTAGGATCTCCTGGTAAATAGTTTACTCCTCTTTTTTTCTTCCATATTTGGATAGGGAATATTGCTGTTTCTCCATTTCCTACACCTTCATATGTAGATTCAAGCATTTCTCTTATAATGCATCTTCCTTCTGGTGATATATCTGTTCCATAGTTTATAGAACTAAATACTACTTGGTTTCCTCCTCTTGAATGAATTGTATTCATATTATGTATAAATGCTTCCATTGCTTGATGTACTCTATTTACTGTGTTGTTAATTGCTGCTTGCACATCCCTTTCTTCTCCTGTTAGTCCTTTTAATTCTTTTTTTATATATTCTTTTGGACTATAGTTATATAAGTTTGATAAATCTTTATCCAATAGTTCTTCTTCTTTTTTTATTTCTTCTATAAATGTCTTTTTTACATATGGTGCTAAGTAAAAGTCAAATGCTGGTATTGCTTGTCCTCCATGCATTTCATTTTGTACTGTTTCCATTGAAATGCATCCTATGATACTTGCTGTTTCTATTCTTTTAGCTGGTCTTGATGAACCATGTCCTGCTCTAAATCCATTTTCTAATATTCTATCTAGTGGATGTTGAAGACACGTTAGTGATTTTGTTGGATAATAGTCTTTATCATGTATATGTATATATCCATCTTTTACAGCTTGTCTTACATCTGGTGATAATAGAAAATCGTCTACGAATGGTTTTGTTGTTTCTGATGCGAATTTCATCATCATTCCTGCTGGTGTATCTGCATTCATATTTGCATTTTCTCTTGTTATATCATTTGCTTTTGCTCCTATTATGTCTAAAAATACTTCTTTTGTTTTAGATTTTCTTGCTATATCTCTATTATATCTATATGTTATATAACTTTTTGCAACTTCTTTTCTTGATGATCCCATTAATTTATTTTCTACTAAGTCTTGTATTTCATATACTGATGTTTGTCCTTTTCCTTCTAATTGTTTTTCTACTTCCCCTGCTATTTTATTTGCTAAGTCGATGTCTACTCCTCCTTGTGTTTGTGCCATTGCTAAAGTTATAGCTTTTACTATTCTTTCTTTATTAAAATCAACTACTCTTCCATCTCTTTTTATTACTTGCATTTTTATTCCCCCATTCCGTATTTTTTATTTTTTCAAAAAATGATTTTTTTGTTTTTTGTGTTTTTGTTATGTAATCTCATTTTTATTAAGTGCACATTTATATTACTATTTTACTTTTAAATTGTCAATCTTTTTTTATATTCAAATATGTCTCCACTTTATGTCTTCATGTTGTATTTTCTATTGTGACTGTAAGTATTTACGTTTTCTGTCTTTTTGTCACTTTTTGTCTTTTTTTACTCTTTTTACTTACTGTAATAAGCATTTTAAGGTTTTATATTACAATTGTGTTACATTTTATTTTTTGTATAAAAATAGACTTTTTCAAAAAATCATTTTTTTCAAAAGTCTATTTTTTATATTTTTTCTTTTAACTTTAAATATAATTTTTATTATTTTTCTTTAGCCTTAATAACTAATCTATCTTGACCATAATTAGTACATGTAATTAGCGTTATTTCCCTTTGTCCATTTGTAAGCTGACTTGTACAACTTACATCTGTTGGATCTACTACATATTTATTATATACTGCATATGTTACTGAATTTCCATTTAAATCTGTTAGTTTAATTTCATCACCTATTTCTGCTCTACTTAATTTTCCAAACATTTTTCCACTTTTGTAATTATGACCAACTATACAATAATTTCCTATTGTATTAGGATTAGGTCCCCAATATTTACAAAGTGATACTTTTAACAATTCTTCATTTTCTTCTGATAATATTGGATAATTTATACCAAGCTTTGGATAATCTAAAATTGCTTCTGTTTTATAGTTTTGACCATTTGCTGTTACTTCTGAATTTATTGTATTTGTATTATTGTCTGCAATAGAAGGCATTTCTATAATAGGTGTTTCTTCTTCTTCATTATCATTATCTAAAGCTACTACTATTACTTTTTCTTCTACAGTTGTATCATCATTATTGCTCATTTGTTCTAATATTTCTCTTGATATTTGTTCTTTTTGATTTTTATCATATTCTGCTAATACATAATATCCAGTAAGGATTATTATTAATATTAAGCATAATATAAATATTATTTTATATATTTTTCTTTTTCTTCTCATTTCTTGAGTTACATATATTTTTTCTGAGACTAATATTTGATTCATAATAATCCTCCTTCCTTTATATTTTGTTTACAATATTAGCATAGTCTTGAAGAGTTAGTTCTTCTCCTCTTATATTTTCGTCTATTTTTAAATCTCTTAATATATTTTTCATCTTTTCTTTGTCAATTATACTTGATAATGAATTTATTAATGTTTTTCTTCTTTTACTAAAGTTTTCTCTTATTATTTCAAATAGTAATTTTTCATCTCTTACTTTTATTTTTATTTCATTTTTTTTAGTTATTTTTACTATACTTGATGTAACTTCTGGACTTGGGATAAATGCTTCTTTTGGCACTTCTCCAATTATTTTTGCATCTGCATAGTATTTTACAAAGTATGTTATTGCTCCTGCTTTTTTTGTTCCTGTCTCTGCACAGATTCTTTCTGCAACTTCTTTTTGTATTAATATTGTTATATCTTTTATTTCTTCTTTTATTAGTTTTGTTATTATTGATGTTGTAATATAGTATGGTAGATTTGCGACTATTTTGGCATTTGCAGCTATTTTATTTATATTAACTTCTAGTATATCATCATTTATTATTTCTACATTATTATATAGCTTAAATCTATCTTTTAGAATTTCTACCATTTTTTTATCGAGTTCTATACATTTTACTTTATTTGCTTTTTCTGCTAGTATTTTTGTAAGTGTTCCAAGCCCTGGTCCTATTTCTATTACTGTATCGTTTTTATTTACTTCTTGTGCTATTTTTTCTAATGAATTTTGGTCTATTAGGAAGTTTTGTCCTAGTTTTTTATTAGGATGTACATTGTATTTATTTATTATATATTTAGTTTCTTCTATTATATTCATTTTTACTCCTAGTGTTGTGTATTTGATGTTCTTTCTTGAAGTGTTACATTTATTACTGTTCCTTCATCTACTGATGTTCCACTTTGTGGGTCTTGTGCTATTACTATTCCACTTCCTGTACTTGCTATATTTAAGTTTTTAGCTTTAAGCATGATTTTTGCTTGTTCGAATGTAACTCCTTTTAGGTCTGGTACTGTTTGTGATACTCTATCATCATTTCCTTCTGCATATAGTTTTACTATTCCTCCGTTTGTAAGCTGTGTTCCTTTTGGTGGTACTTGTTCTGTTACTATATCGTCTGCTGAAAGGTTTGTACTATATTCAAGTCCTGCTTCTTGTAATTTTTTCTGTGCTTCTGCTACTGTTTTATTTGTTACATCTGGTGTGCTTATTAGGTCTTGTGTAGATGATGTACTAGTTTCATTTGATGGTATATCTAGATATGGCAATACTTCTGCTAATATTTGTGATACTGCTGGTGCTGCTATACTTCCACCATAGTAGTTTGATGTTCTTGGTGCATATAGTGTAAGTAGTACTACTAGTTCTGCATTGTCTACTGGTGCTATTGCTACAAATGATGCTACATATCCGTTTTCTAAATGATTAGGGTCTGGCTCTGATGTTCCTGTTTTTCCTCCTATTGTGTAACCTTTTACTTGTGCGTATTTTCCTCCTCCATCTTCTACTACTGATTTCATCATATCTTTCATTTTATTTGCTGTTTCTTTTGAGATTACTTGTCTTACTTCTTGTGTTTCTACATTTGTTATTGTTCCTGTATCTGGATTTTCTATTTTATCTACTACATGTGGTACTACCATCTTTCCTTCATTTGCTATTGCACTTACTGCTGTTACAAGTTGAAGTGGTGTTATTGTAAATCTTTGGCCAAATGACATAGTTGCAAGTTCTACTGGTCCTACACTTTCTTTTTTCCAAAATGAACTTACTCCTTCACTTGGTAGGTCTATTCCTGTTTTGTCAAATAGTCCGAATGCATCTAAATATTTATAAAATGTATCTACTCCTATTCTTTGACTTAATTGTATCATTGCTGGGTTACATGAGTTTTCTAATGCATTTCTTAGTGTTTGACTCCCATGTCCTGCTGTTGCTGTACATTTTATTCTTCTATCTGCTACTTCTTCATATCCTGAACAATAGAAATCTCCTGGTGTATCTGTTTCTACTTTATTTTCTTCTAACCCTATAGATGCTGTTATTACTTTAAATGTAGAGCCTGGTTCATATGTATCTAATACTGCTCTATTTCTCCACATTGAATATAGCGTGTTTGTTTGTTCTTGTTCTGATAGTTCGTCAAAACCTTCACTATACCAAGCATTTGGTGTATATGGATCGTTTAAGTTATAGTCTGGATATGTTGCCATTGCTAATATGTCGCCATTTGATGGATCCATGATTATAACATTGCCACCTCTTTCACAGTTGTTTTCTTCTACTGCTTGTTTTAAATATTTTTCTGCTATTGTTTGTATGTTTGAGTCTATTGTTAGATATATATTGCTTCCGTTTTCTGGTGCTATATATTCTTCATTTTTGTCTGGTATTGCATCTCTTGTTACATCTATTGCTGTTGTAAGTTTTCCTGATGTTCCTTTTAATACATCATCATAGCTTAGTTCTATTCCATCTAGTCCTTGATTATTGCTTCCACAAAATCCTATCACATTAGATGCTAAATTATCATAAGGATAATATCTTTTTACATCTTCATCTATGTTTATTCCTGTAGCATCATTTTCTTTAATCCATTCTCTTAATTTTTCTACTTTATCTGTTTCTACCTTTGATGCTATTGTTTCAACACTATTTGTACTAGTTAGCTTTTTATATACTTCTTCACTATCTAGTTCAAATATTTCTGCCATGATATTTGCCATATTTCTTTTTAATTCTTCTGTGGCTTCTTCATCTGTTTTTCCATCTTTGCCCTTTGCTTTTATATAGCTTGGATTTACTGAGATTGTGTCTACTTCTACACTAACTGCTAATGCTTTTCCTGTTGCGTCATAAATTGTTCCTCTTTTAGCACTAATTAGTGTACTTGATGTAGATTGACTATATTCTTTTTCTCTTAACCAGTCTCCATCTACAAACTGAAGCCATCCAACTCTTCCAAGTAATAGTGCAAATAAAAGAATAAAAGCAATGGCTAATATAAATAGTTTTTTAGGTGTAATTTTTACATTATTTACCTTTTTCTTATTTATAGATACTACATTATTTTTATTAACTTTTCTAAAATTATCTGACATATTTCATTCCTTTATCTATAGTTTACATTTATATTTTACATTATTTCATATAAAAAATCAATAAAATAGACATGATTTCTCATGCCTATTTTACTTATTGTATTGCATATACGCCTTCTGAGGTCTTTTTTAATCTAACATCTGATTTTAAGCAGACTATTGGGCGGAAACCTTGTCCACTGTTATTATATCCTTTACGGCCTATAGATCCTCTATCATAAGCTACATATAAAGCTGAAGGAGGACCATCAAATGCTGGAGAAGCAATCCACATACCGCCTGCCTTGCTATCCTCAGATTTTATATAAATCTGATTAAAATCATCTTGTGGTAATCCGTTAGCCATCTGACTATACATCGATTCTGTATTTAATTTTATGTCATATCCAGCAGAACTCGTTGCTCTATAATCTACATACTTACTTGGGTGAGTTTGTTTATATGATGCACAGAATAATTCTAGTGTTGGTCCTCCCATTGCGTATTCTGCTTTTGTTCCTGCAAATGTACTCCATATATTTGTATCCATCATGTATGCTACTGCTCTTATATTAGTATTTGTACTTGTTCCATGATTATTTAAGAATTGACTTAACCATTTCTTTCCTTTACTATTTGTATTTATCCATGCAGAACCAGAATAATCTTCGTAAACATCAAAAAAATATACTCCATATGTTCCACTTTTGTTTATAGCATGACCCCCTGCACTATTTGGTGCATATTGTGATGCTATATAATCATCTGCTATTAGGTATATATTTGTACTATCTGCATAGAATATTCTCCATTTTGATACTGCTGCACTATTTGTACATGTATATCCTGTTACTTCTGCTCCATAATATGTACTTGGATTACTTGCTACTGTATTTGCATTATCTCCTGGAAGTTCTGCTGTTGTTATTGCTACTTCTTTTGTAGTTGTTAATCCTGCTTTATCCTTTACAACTACTTTTAATGTATAACTTGTATTTGCTGTTAATCCTGTAAAGTCATAGTAATTGGTATTATTACTTGCTTTTTGGACACTATTTAAATAATATGTATACCTTCCACTATCTGCTAGTCCACTTTGATTATCTACTGCTGTTACTGTTAATTTTACGCTGTTATATGTTAATCCACTTGTACTTATACTTACTGTTGGTGCTATTGTGTCTTTTATACTTGTACTTGCATATCCTCCTGCATTTGCTCCATCTGTTAATCTTGCATATACTGTATCATTATGATTTAGGCCACTTATTGTTCCATTATTTGCTATTTTTGTCCATGTCCCTGTTGTACTATTTTTCTGATATTCTATCTGGTAACTTGTATTTGTACTTACCTTTATACTTGCTGTTCCATTTGACCATGTTGGTTCTGTAAATGTTATTGCTCCTGATACTGTTCCTGATGGTACTGTACTTGTTGTAGCATCTATACTTGCTTCATTACTATTTCCTGCTTTATCTTGTACTTTTACTTTCAATGTATATTTTGTTCCATCTGCTAAATTGCTATATGTATAACTATTACTTGTACTTTTTCCTTTTGATGTTCCATTTAAAAAGTATTCATATGTATTACTTGTAACTAAGCCTGTTTGTCCATCACTTGCCGACACTGTTACTTGTATACTATTACTTGTTATTGTCCCTAAGCTTATACTTACTGTTGGTTTTGTTGTATCTTTTACACTTGCAGTAGCATATTCTCCACTATTTATTCCATCTGTTAGCCTAGCATAGATTGTTGTATTATTCGATATGCTACTTATTGTTCCTCCATTTTCTATTTTTGTCCATGTTCCGGTTGTTCCATTTTTCTGGTATTCTATCTGATAACTTGTATTTGTACTTATCTTTATACTTGCTGTTCCATTTGACCATGTTAGTTCTGTAAATGTTATTGCTCCTTCTACTAGTCCACTTGTTACTTCTTCTGTTGTTCCTTTTATTTCTGCTTCATTACTGTTTCCTGCTTTATCTGTTACTACTACTTTTAATGTATATTCTCTTCCATCTAATAAGTTACTAAATGTATGTGTATTATCATTTGACTTTATTTGGCTTGCATTATCTAAATAATATTCATATGTATTTGTATCTAGCAAGCCTGTTTCATTGTCTTGTGCTGTAACTTGTACTTGTATACTGTTACTTGTTATTGTCCCTAAGCTTATACTTACTTCTGGGGCTATATTATCTTCTATTTTTGTACTTAAATATTCTGTTTCATTTGTTCCATCTGTTAATCTTACATATACTGTTTGATTATGTTCTAAGTTTTCTATTATTCCTTCATCTTGTATTTCTATCCATGTTCCTTCTTCATTTATCTTATATTCTAATCTTAAGTTTCCTTCTATTTCTTCATTTATACTAACCTCTACTTTTGCTTTTCCATTTTCCCATACTACTTCTCCTATACTTATTGCTCCTTCTGGTAATGCTCCTGTTAGTACGTTTATTACCTTTTCTTTCTTTATTCCTCTATTTTCTACTTCTACTTTTATATTATATATTTTATTTGCTTCTAAGTTTTCATATTTATATGTATTCTCAGCTATTTTTGTTGCTGCTTCTTTGTATTCTTCTTCATCTTCTTTTTTATATGAATATGTATACTTTGCTCCATTTACGTTACTTGCTTCTACTTCTATCTCTATTGTACTTGTTGTTTTATTTTTTACATGTATTTCCTTTATTCTTGGTCCTACTTTTTCTCCTTTTCCTACATATTCTATTTCTACATCTTTCCCTTCGTCTTTTTCTATTATATCTATTATATATCCTTCATCTGTTGTTATTGTATGACTTCCATCTCCATTGTCTATTATTTCTTCTCTATCTCCTACTATTCCTTCTTCCACTAAATTATTAAAAAAGTCATCTATATTAAACTTTCCTTTATCATCTATTATTGTATTTGCCTTTATTATCTGCATCTTTTCTATTATTTCTTCTGCTTTATATCTATCTGTTGCTTCTATTGTTCTTGTAAATATTCCATCATTTCCTATTGTTAGATTAATAGCTGCTCCAGCTAATATCAATAGGATTATTATAGTTATAACTAAGGCTGTTAATGTTATTCCTTTTTCTTTTTTTATGTCCATTTTATTTAATTTTATTTTTATACCTTTCATTTTCTACTCCTTTGTATTTCTTATTACTTCTGCATTTCAAGATTTCCTTCAACCAAAAAAGCCCGTCCCTCTTGGTTGTTTTTTGGTTCTTTTTGTTGCTTTTATTTTGTTTTTTGGTTCAAAAAAAGCCACATGTTTTAGGTTCCTCTAAAACACATAGCTTTTTTTATTCTACTTTCTATTTTTACTATGTTTCTTATTTCTTTTTTATTAAATCTTACGATATATATATATATATATATACAGCCCCAACGGTTTTAAGCATTTTATCTTTTCCTTTCATTTGTTTATTATATTTTAATCTATCATTAATTCACAAGTTTATATACTATTTATACATTTATTACTCAGTTTTGTCAACTATATTCTATATGCTTTAAAACATTTATTTATTACATATAAGTATTAATGGCAACAGTATTATTATAAATATTTTTATTTATACTCAATACATTTTGCTTCTAATAGTTTAAAATTACAACTTAGTTTTTTATAAAATTTAGTTATTCGGTTTTCCTTGATTTTGTTACTATATTATACATTTTTTCTGATTTATATAAAATTTTCTTTTTGTTTTCAGTTTTATTTATATATTCATATTGTTCTGAAAGTAATCTTTTATAACCATAACTTTTACTTTTTATATCTAATAAGTAAATCTATTTTTGAGTTACTGGTATCGTATCAGAAAATCTAATGATACCTAAATTATCTTTTGTTTTATTATTGACAATTTTAAAGAATGTTAAATTGTCTTTATATCTTTTATGTTGAGGCTTAGGAGAAAATAATGGTGCAAAATAATAATGTTCTTGAACAATAAGCAATACTCCTATATATTGTCTTTTTTCTTTTTTATTGTAGGCAATGTGTGTATCAAATTGACTTAAATATGTAATATATTTATCATCAATTATATAAAAATTTAATTTTCCCGATTTTATTTTCTTTGTATTTTTCATTTTCTTGTTTTTATTAATTACATCATAATGCATTAGATTATATGACTAATTAGTTTTTACCTTCAAATAATATTAAATTCTTCTAATTCAAAATTATATGTAAAAATTTTATTATTTAGTAAATTATGTGTTAGATAAAACCTCTGCTATTACTACATTTCAAACTATATTTCAACCAAAAAAGCCCGTCCCCAATGGTTGATAAAAAAGCAAGAAAAAGTGTCACATTATAACACTTTTTCTAAATTTATTTTATATAAATAATTAATTATTTTTTATCTATACTGACAAATATAGTACATATTAATATTAGCAATTCTTTAAAATTTTCCAATATCCACTCTTTTTAGAACCTGCCCTCTCAATATATCCTTTTTCTTTTAATTCTTTTATATTTCTCTTTATTGTTATTCCTGAAACTTTTAATTTCTCAGCAATATCTTTTTGTTTTATATCTGGATTTATTTTTAATAATTTTAAAGTATCATTTAAAGTATCATTTAAAGTATCATTTAAAGTATCATTTGCTAAATTTATCAAATCTTTTTCATCTAATTTCTCATCTCTTAATAGAGGTATTGTAACTCTGAACATTTCTTTATCTTCAAAAATAGGTAGTTTTCCTGAATATAATAATGAGTTCTTTGTAATTTTTATAAATCCACTACCTAATTCATCTGCATATCCTATTTCTCTAAAAAATTTTGCAATTGTTGGGTTTTTTGCAAATGGTGTATAATTTTTTATTGTAAGTAGTCCATTTGTTCTAAAAGAGTTTGGATTTTCACATATTAATCTATCTTTATAAATAATCAGTCTACTTGTATGGCCATCTGTTATATCTCTATGCATAAGAGTATTTAGTACTATTTCACGTGCCATTACATTTCTTGGGCTTACTCTTCTTGCATTTTCATCTATTGCAAATCTATCCATTGTATACTTTGATATAAAGTCAATTAATCTGTCATACATATCTATTAAATTAGTTTCCACAAAGTCTCTATCATCATATCTATCTAAGTCATCTACTCTATATAAAGCATCTGTTCTACAGTATGGATTAATGTCTGAAATTACATTATCTTTTCCAAATATCATTACTCCAGCAAGTGTTACTCCTTGTTTTCCTGTTTCCTTATCTATTTTATATAATCCAGCACTTTTTAATAGTTCTAAATCTGTCATATCCATCCATATGTGTCTTTTATTAACATTTGTATTAGCTAATTTTCTTGCTTTTTCTATTAAGTCATGTCTTAAATCTTCATCTACTGAAACATATGGATAAATTCTATCTTCGTCAAATATTTTTCTTTTTTTATTATGAATACTGGCAATTAATGGATTGTTATTTGATATATCAAAGTCACCTTCATAATTACGAATAAAAACTTTACCTTTACATTTATGGATTTCTGTTGATTCTTCAATATGTGTATATAAAAGTGTTTTTCCGTTTATTTCTATATCATGTAATTCTGATATAATAGTTGGCATTATTATTTCTTTATTATTACACTGAGTTGTATAATCTTTTTTTATTTGTTCTATTAATTCCTTTTTTATTCCAATTATCTCTTTTTTGTCATTTACACCTAAAATAATATATCCGCCTGTAGTATTTAGGAATGAGCATACGGATTCAAAAATATTTTTTGGTAATCCATTTGCTGCTTCTTTTAATTCTGTATTAACATTTTCTCCTAGTAATATAATATTTTTTATATTTTCTTCCATATAAGTTTTCTCCTCATAATCATTATATTTTCAATTATAATATCACAAATGTATTTTTTATACAATCTAATTTTTTATTTTAATTTCAGTATTTTACTTGAAATAAAGAGATTACCCAATTTAATTATTAGGAATCTCTTCATTATTGTATTATTTTTTATTCATTTTATCTTTATTAGAGTTACTTAATCTTGAAATATATTATCAAATTCTTCTCCTGTTATTTTTTCTTTTTCAACTAGTATTTCTGCTACTCTATCTAATTTATCTCTATGCTCACTTAGAATTGCTTTAGCTTCTTTATATGCTTCATCTATTATTTTCTTTATTTCTTCGTCTATTATTCCTGCTGTTTCTTCTGAGTATGATTTTTCTTGTCCCCAGTCTCTTCCAATGAATACTTCGTCTTGGTCTGAGCCAAGTGTTATTGTTCCTATTCTTTCACTCATTCCGTATTTTGTTACCATTGCTTTTGCAATTCCTGTTGCTCTTTCTATATCATTACTTGCTCCTGTTGATATATCTCCTAATACTAATTCTTCTGATGCTCTTCCTCCAAGTAATGATACTATGTTTTCTAGCATTTCTGTTTTTGATATAAATGATTTATCTTCAGTAGGTCTATACATTGTATATCCTCCTGCCATTCCTCTAGGTATGATTGAAATTTCATGTACTGGGTCTTGTGTTTTTAAGTATCTACTTACTACTGCGTGACCTCCTTCATGGTATGCTACTAGCTTTTTCTCTTTATCACTTCTTACTCTTGTTTTCTTTTCTGGCCCCATTGTTACTTTTACCATAGCATCTTCTATTTCTCTTTCACCTATTTCATGTTTATCTCTTCTTGCTGCTAAAAGTGCTGCTTCGTTTAATACATTTTCTAGGTCTGCTCCTGTAAATCCTGATGTGTTTTTTGCAATTATGTTTAAGTCTACATCATTTGCTAATTTTTTCTTTCTTGCATGTACTTCTAATATTTGCTCTCTTGCTTTTACATCTGGTGCTGGTACTACTATTTGTCTATCAAATCTTCCTGGTCTTAGTAATGCTTTATCTAATACGTCTGGTCTATTTGTTGCTGCTAATACTATAACTCCTTCATTTGCTGAGAATCCGTCCATTTCAACTAGCATTTGATTTAATGTTTGTTCTCTTTCATCGTGTCCTCCACCAAGTCCAGCTCCTCTTTGTCTTCCTACTGCGTCTATTTCATCTATAAATATTATACAAGGTGAGTTTCTTTTGGCTTCTTCAAATAAGTCTCTTACTCTTGATGCTCCAACACCAACAAACATTTCTACAAAGTCTGATCCACTGATTATGAAGAAAGGGACTCCTGCTTCTCCTGCTACTGCTTTTGCAAGAAGTGTTTTTCCTGTTCCTGGCTGTCCTACAAGTAATACTCCTTTTGGTATTCTTGCTCCCATATCTGTGAATTTCTTTGGATTTTTTAAGAATTCTACAATTTCTTGTAGTTCTTCTTTTTCTTCTTCTATTCCTGCTACATCATTAAATGTTATTTTATTTCTATCATTACCACCTATCATTCTGGCTTTGCTTTTTCCAAATGTCATTGTGCCTTTTTGTTGTCCTCCAGGTCCGCCTAAGAATAGCATTGCCATTAATATTAGTAATAGTATTGATGATACTGGTAATAATAGGTCTGATACAACTAACAAGAATGATTTATCTGCTTCTACAACATTTATTGAGTTTTCTTTCATTGAATTATTTAAATTATCCATTAAGTTTTCTACACTTGGAATGTTTACATTTTTTATATTTGAATCATTTTTTAGTTTTACCTTTGCAGCTGTTCCTCCATATTCTATTTCTATGTCTGTAACTTCCCCTGCTTCTATTTTTGCTAACAATTCTGAGTATGTTAGTTCTCTATTTGTACCATTTAATACAGCTGATATTGTGAATAATAAAATTATTCCTATTATTATCCATACTGCTAATGTCTTTATACTGTTTTTCAATTTAATTCCTCCTCATTTTATGCTTTTCTTCTCATTTTTATTTTTTGTCATATTGTAGAGTACCACATTTATTATTTTTATGCAATACTTTTTTTAAAGTTTTTGCTTGTGCCTGTTGGGTTTTCAAGCTTTTTTTCTTACGGAAGTTTAAGTTAATGGTATAAAAATTATTTTTTTATTTTTTATTAATATTTTTATTTTTTTATTTGGTAATATATATTTATTTCCTATATTATTTGAACATATTTTAATTATGTCATCTATATTGATTTTTTCAATATTTCTGCTATCTCCAATTGTTTCTTCTATACATTTTATTATTAAATTCTTTTTTATAGCTATTTCTAGTTTATTAAATTCTTTTATATCTAATTCAATTTTCCCTAAGTTTTTTTCGTCTTTTATTTTTATATTATCATATATCTTTTCTGTTTCTTTTTTTATATATGTGTTTTCTTCTTTTACTATTTTTGAAAGTCTACTTAAACTTTCTACTATATTTGGATTTATCTTTTTTAAATATGGTAATAGTTCATTTCTTATTTTGTTTCTTTTATATATATTTTCTTTATTTGTATAATCTATCTTTGGTTTTAGTTTATTTTTTTCTACATATTCTTCTATTTCTTTCCTACTTATATTTATTAATGGTCTTATATATTTATTATATTCCATTGGCTGTATACCTTCTAAGCCATTAAGCCCTGTTCCTCTTAATAAATTTAGCAAAATAGTTTCTGCATTGTCATTCATATTATGTGCTATTGCTATTTTATTTGCTTTTTCTTTTTTTAATATTTCATCAAAAAATTCGTATCTTACTTTTCTTCCTGCTTCTTCTGTTCCTATTTTTTCATTTTTAGCTATGTTTAACACATTTTCTCTTTTTATATAGCATTTTATATTCATTTTTTTACATATGTTTTCCACATATTGTTCATCTTCTGTGGAATCTTTTCTTATTAAATGGTTTATATGTGCAACTATTATTTCTATTTCAAGTTTTTCTTTATATTTGTTTAAACATTCTAAAAGAGTAATAGAGTCGGGGCCTCCTGATACCCCAACTACTATTTTATCTTTCTTTTGTATTAAGTTTTCTTCTTTTATTGTTTTTAAGAATTTTTCTTCTAAACTGTCTATTCTTTTACTCATATATTTTTCCTTTATTTTATCCATTATATTTATTTGCAAATTTCGTATAGCTTGGCATCCATAATAGTTCTACTGTTCCTGTTGGTCCTGCTCTATGTTTTGCTATTATTACTTCTGCTATATTTTTTGCTTCTGTTTCTGGATTATAGTAGTCATCCCTATATAGAAACATTACTATGTCTGCATCTTGCTCTATTGAACCTGATTCACGAAGGTCTTGTAACATGGGTCTATGGTCTGGTCTTGCTTCTGGTGCACGAGATAATTGTGATAGTGCTATTACTGGTACATTTATTTCTTTTGCTAGAATTTTTAGTGACCTACTTATTTCTGCTATTTCTTGCTCTCTACTTTTAGTATTTCCGCTTCCTTGTATAAGTTGCAAATAGTCTATTACTACTAATCCTATGTTTTTTTCAAGTTTTAATTTTCTACATTTTGCTCTTATTTCTGCTATATTTATGCCTGCACTGTCATCTATAAATATACCCGCTGATTCTGATAGTTCTCCTGATGCAATAGCAAGTTTAGACCAATCTTCATCTGATACATCTCCTTTTGCTACCTTTTCACTATCTACCATTGCTTGTGAACACAATATTCTGTTTGCACATTGTTCTTTTGACATCTCTAAACTAAATATTACTACTGGTATATTTGCTTTTATAGCTGCATTTGTTGCTATGTTTAGTGCAAATGCTGTTTTTCCCATTGCTGGTCTTGCTGCTATTAATACTAAGTCTGAATTATGAAATCCTGCTGTTTTATTATCTAAGTCTATAAATCCTGATGCTACTCCTGTTATATGTTGTTTTTGATTATATAGTTGTTCTAATTCTGTAAATGTGTCTACTAATATATCTCTTATTGAACTATATCCTTTTTGTGATTTTCTTTGCATTAAGTCAAATATCTTTTTTTCTGCACTATCCATAAGTATCTCTACTTCTTCATTTTGCCTATATCCTATTTCTATAAGCTCATTTGCTGTTTTTATTAAGCTTCTTAATATTGATTTTTCTTCTACTATTTTTATGTATTTTTCTACATTTGCAGTTGTTGGTACTTTTTCTGGAAGTGATACTAGATATTCTAATCCTCCTATTGGTTCTAATTTTCCAAGTGATGTTAATTCATCTTTTAGTGTTATTAGGTCTATAGGTTCTGCTTTTGCATATAAATTCATTATTGCATTATATATTATTTTATTATCTTCTCTATAAAAGTCTTCTGGCTTTAATACTTCTATTGCTGATATAACAGCATCTTTGTCTGTCATCATGCTTCCTATTACAGCTTCCTCTGCTTCTTCATCGTGTGGTGGTACTTTTCCTAAATCCATTTTTAAGTCCTTTCTTTTTTATTCTTATCTACCTATTACATGTACTTTTAGTTTTCCACTTACACCTTCATATAGTTTTAAGTCTATATTAAATATTCCTATTGTTTTTATTGTTTCTTTTAATTCTATTTTCTTTTTTTCTATTTTAAACCCATATTGTTTTTCTAATTGTTCTGATATTTCTTTTGCTGTTACTCCTCCAAATATTTTTCCATTTTCTCCTGCTTTTACTTCTATTTTTAATATGATTTTTTCTAGTTTTTTACTTAATTCTTCTGCTTCTTGCTTTTCAGTTTCTTTTTTGTGTGCTATTGACTCTTGTTTTGATTTTAATTTTGCTAAGTTTTCATTATTTGCTTCTATTGCTAGTTTTTTTGGAAACAAGTAGTTTCTTGCATATCCATCATTTGCATTTATTATTTCGTTTTGTTTTCCTACACCTTTTATATTTTCTAATAGTATTACTTTCATATATGCCTCCTTATATTTGTTTTCTTTTTTGTTTTCTTTTGTTCTAATTTTCTATTTCAAAGAAATATTCGTTTATTCTATTTATTAGTTCTTGTTTTGCATCTTCCATGCTCATATTTTCAAGCTGCGCTCCAGCAAGTGTAATATGTCCTCCTCCTCCTAGTTTTTCTAGGATTAGTTGTACATTTATTCCTCCTATTGATCTACCACTAATATATATCTTATCTCCTATTTTTCCTAATACAAATGATGCATTTATTCCCCCTATTGTTAATAGTTCATCTGCTGCTTTTGCTGCTATTATATTTACATTTTGGTCATCACTTTCATATTCTGATATTGCAATAGAGTCATTTACTATTTCTGATTTTGATACTATGTCTGATATTATTTGATATGTTTGAAGGTCACTTTGGAACCATTTTTTTACTTTTATTATGTCTAAACCACATTTTCTTAAGTATGCTGCTGCTTCAAATGTTCTTACTCCTGTTTTAAATGTAAAGTTTTTAGTGTCTAGCATTATTCCTGCATATAGTGCTTCTACTTCTATTTGTGTTAGTTCAATATCTAATTGTGAATATTCTAATATTTCTGTTACTAGTTCTGATGCTGATGATGCATATACTTCATGGAATGTTAATATTGCATTTTCTATATAGTCTGTACTTCTCCTATGGTGGTCTATTATTACTATTTTATTTACTTTTTCTAATAGTTCTGGTACTTCTACATAGTTTTTCTTATGAGTGTCTACTACTATTAGGACTGTATTTGGCTTTATACTATTTATTGCTTCTTGTTTTGTTACAAATGCATCTTGATATTCTTCACTTTTTTTAGCTTCTGTTAAGAAATTATCTAATCCTATTCCTGTTGTTTCATTTACTATTTTTGCTTCTTTTCCAAGTGTTTTTATTAATCTATATAGTCCCATACTTGAGCCAATTGAGTCCATATCTCCATTGCTATGCCCCATTAATATTACATTATCTGCTTCACTTATTAGCTCTCTTAATGCATGTGATACTATTCTTGCTTTTACTTTTGTTCTTTTTTCTACTTCTTGGGTTCTTCCTCCAAAAAATTGATATCTTCCATCCATTTTAACTATTGCCTGGTCTCCACCTCTACCAAGTGCTATATCTATTACTGTTCTTGCTGATTCTGCTTTTTCTACATTATTTTCTCCATCGTCTGAAAATCCAATACTTAGTGTTGGTTGTAACATATCTGGCACGTCTATATCTTTTACTTCATCTAATATACTAAATTTATCTTTTTCTGCTTGTTTTAAGTATTTTTTCTCCATTAGACAAAAGAATGCATCTCTATCTGTTTTAATTACTAACGAATTATACTTAGATGCCCAATCATATATATACTTTTCCATTTTTGCTATTATTTGTGGCTTTATTTCACTTGATATTCTTTGACTTATTTCTTCATAGTTATCTATCATTATCATACCAACGCACATTTTGAAGTCTTTTACTTTTTGTTCTAGATTTTTTAAATATGTATCTTCTATAAAGTATAGTATTGTAGTATATTCTTGTTCTTTTGAATGATGCTTATGTGATTTTACATATGAACCTAATACTTTATAGTCTTTATTTTGTATTTTTAAGTTGGTATTTACTGTTCCTTTTATTTTTTCTTTGTTATCTTCTTTATTTTCTATTGTTAATTTTATGCTTTTTACTATTTCTGATAGATATTCATTTATATTTATATCTAAGCTTTCAAATTCTGTAACAAATTTTTCACTTTTCCAAATTATATTTCCATTTGTTTCTACTATAGCAAGTGGAAATGGTGAATTTATTAAGGTTGTTTTTGCAGTTGTGTTTACATTTAATGTTAAGTCTTTAAGTTGTTCTGATAGTTCTGCTTTTCTTTTATTATCTGTCCAATTAGTGTATGCAATTATTAAAGCATATACTATTATTCCTGGTACTATTAGTCTATAGTTTAATATACATATTGTTATTATTAATATACCAATTATTATTAAATATAGTTTTGTCCTTGATATAAATGTCTCCCAGTTTTTATAATTGCTATTCGGCATTTTTCTCCCCATTTTCTGCATTATTGTTATATCTTTTTATACAATAATACATTATATATTGTACTATCTTTATGTGCATTTGTCAATTTTAAGTTTTTCTTTTTATACAATTAAAGTGATATAGCTATCAAAACTATATCACTTTAATATATATTATTTGAGGAATTAATATTCTAATCTTAGCAAGTTTTATAGATATAAAATAGTTCTAAATGTTGCAAAAAGTTAATAATTAATTCTCCAATAACCTTTTTTGTTAGAACCAACTCTTTCCAATATTCCCATATCTTTTAAAACTTTTATATTTCGATAAACAGTATTAGTAGCTTTATCTAATTCTTTTGCAATTTCAGGTTGTGTTATATAGTTATTATTTTCTACTAACTTAATTATATCTATTGATGTATTAGATAATTCTGGATATTTTTCTTTTATTTTTATCTCTACATTTATACCTACATTTTTATCTACATTTACATCTACATTATAATCATTTTTCTCTACTTCTCTATACAATCTACTATAAAAAGTAACAATGAATACATCATCAATAATTTCAAATTTAGGCTTTTTCTCATCATTTTCATATGCTTGAAAAATCTTTTTAATGCCACTTCCACGTCTTTCCATAAAGTCTAATCTTGAAAAAATGTCACAAACCAATTGATTCCTCCTTTGACTTGTGGGTCTTTTTAATAATTCTTCTAAAGTTTTTCCATTTCCAATTTTACCACAAGATACAATTTCTATTCTATCATCATAAAAAGCTAATTCAACATTTGTTCCTCTCATCAGATACGAACGATGTTATGCGAAGTAAAATATTATGAGAAGTTAAGTCTTAAAAGGCTTTATTTTTTTGACTTTTAACTGATAA
>CALXQA010000006.1 GCA_944390335.1 uncultured Clostridia bacterium | reverse complement strand
AACAAATATGGTAGCAATTTTATAAATAATTTAGCTACTGATTTAAAATTGGAATTTCCAGATGCAGAAGGTTTGTCTGCAAGAAATTTAAGATATATGCAAAAATTTGCAAAAGAATTTGAATATGATTCGATTTTGCAACACAATGTTGCAAAATTGCCATGGGGATTAGTAATATCTATAATGGATAAAGTAAAAAACAAAGAAGAAAGATTATGGTATTCTGATAAAGCATTAGAAAATTTATGGACTAGAACAGAATTAGAACATCAAATTGCAACGAACTTATATAGTAGACAAGCATTATTAGAAAATAAAATAAGTAATTATGAGGCAACATTACCTATAGAGCTGGGAAAAAGGGCATTGGAAATGCTAAAAGATCCATATATATTTGATATTACTTATAATGAAAAAACTTTAGAAAAAGATATTGAAGATGCATTAGTATCTAATATTACAGATTTACTTTTAGAATTCGGAAATGGCTTTGCCTTTGTTGGAAGACAATATCATTTAGAAATTGAAGGAGAAGATTATTATATAGATTTACTATTTTACAATTTAAATTTAAAATGTTATGTCGTAGTGGAATTAAAAACTGTTAAATTTATACCAGAATTTGCTGGAAAATTAAATTTTTATTTGAACGCAGTAGATATGCTTTTAAAGAAAGAAGATGATAATCCAACAATAGGTATTTTGCTATGCAGAGATGAACATAAGTTAACAGCAGAATTAGCTTTAAAAGATATAAATAAGCCAATAGGTGTAGCTGAATATAAGTATTTGCAAGAAGTACCAGAATATTTGGCTAACAATTTACCAAGTATTGAAACACTAGAGAAAAGATTAAATAATAAAGATGAACAACAATAAATATATAAGTTAACATATAGAAATTGGTGGTGAGCAACAAAAAAAACAATAGTAGTAAATATAAAATATGGAAAAAAAGAAATGATGCAAAAAAGTTACGAAATAGAATAAATGCAAGAACACACACACATTACTTTAAAAATGGTCGAAAAAAAAGAGCTAAGGCTTGTAAAACGATTTTTAAGAATTTTTATTAAACTTCCGAAAAAACGACATTTTTTTATATTCAATATTGTTATTAAAAAAATTAATTGTTATAATTATGTCATAAAATATATAATAAGAATTTTAAAAGGGGGATTCAAATGGGAGACAAAGAAAAAAATGTAAAAAGCAATAATAAATTTTTTAAGATTTTGTATCAAGTTGTATTTTGGATAATTTCTATTTTAAGTGCTTTATTTGCTTTAATTGCTTTATTAGCAGGAGAATATTTAGGTGGAGTTATTGTTGTTTTAGGAGCAATTGGAATAAATCCATTATTTCATGAAATTAAAGTAAAAAAAGCCAAATTATTTCATCATTTAAGAAGAATTATATGTCTCATATTGATTATAGTAGGATTTATAATTGCTTTAAAGACTAGCGGTAACTTTTATATTAGAGATAATTCACTAAAAAATTCACATGAAGAAATAGTACAAGTATTAAATAATAGGCTTGCTAGTTCAGGAGAAAAAATAGAAGTATTTAATAATGTAGAAATTAATGATATAGGAAAAGAAAACAACTATAAAATATATGAAAATAAACTAAAGGACGATTTAAGCATTCAATTGATTGAAAAAAATGATAGAATTGAAGCCATAAGAACATGTTCAATCATTGAAAAAGGATATAATGTATCAGAACAAGATTCTGCTACGACATCAGGTTTAATTATGGGAATTATTATGAGCGAATGTGGAATTAGTTCGGAAGAAGGTAATCTCATATTAGCAGAATTAGAAAATAAAAATTATAATGGAAATGTAAATGGAAATAATTTTATACTGACAATGAAATCTACTGATTTTTACGTTGAAATGATAATGATATATAATACTTCTAAATCTAACCTAATAAAAGAAATTAATACTAAAGAAATAAGTGAGAAAATTACTATACTAGAAGAAAAATTAAAAGTTGAAGAAATAGATAATGCTATTGAAAATATAAAGGTCAAAATAGAAAATGAGACAACTAGTATTTATAGTTTAAAAGAATCTAGACATACCTTAGAAAATTATCAAAAAGAAATAGAAGCATTAAATTTTACAATAGAAGAATATATAAGTAAAAAAGATTCTTGGAAAAATACAATAACAGATTTTATATCAAAAATTGATGAAAAAATAAATGTTTCAATTCCAGATTTCAATACAATGTCATCTTCCGAAGCAGAAAATTGGGGCAAAGAAAATAATATATCTGTTACTACTTCAACAGAGTATTCAGATTCGATTGAAAATGGAAAAGTAATAAGTCAAAGCGTAAATGCTGGTGAAAAAGTTATAAAAGGAGATATTTCAGTAAAAGTAATATATTCTTTAGGTAGAAAACCAACAACTAGTGAGCTAAATGCATTAAAAAAAGCTCAATCTTATTCTGATAATATGCACATGTCTAAAAAAAGATTATATGAGCAATTGACTTCATCTTATGGAGAAGGTTTCACTGCTAGTGAAGCACAATATGCAATTGACCATGTTCAAGCAGATTGGAATTACAATGCTTTACAAAAAGCTAAAAGTTATCAATCATCAATGAATATGTCAAAAAATAGAATTTATCAACAATTAACTTCTCCTTATGGAGAAAACTTTACAACTTCGGAAGCACAATATGCAATAGATCATTTAGATGATTAAAATATTAATGAATTTACTAGAGTCTAATGCATCTAGTAAATTCATTATTTAATTATATCTATAACACTAAACAAAAATCTTTTAATTATATAAATTTTAATTTATTATTACAGCAATAGGGGCCTAAACGGCCCCTTTACTTTAGTCATTCAAAGCTATCAAATGCTTCCAAAGTTCTTTTCAATTTTTTCTTTTTTTCCTGCTGCTCTTTTATATACTGAAAAGCTACTTCCTCTTCTAATGTCTTTGGACAATCAATCTTTGATTGCCCCCAGATAATGTTTCCCCAATAATCTGCATCAATTATTCCGCCTTTTCTTGTTTTCACTAAATCTTGCTTTAAGAAATATATTGTATCATAGTCAATATATAAACTATCATAAGCTACATATTTCTTAAGCTTCATCTTATAAAATCTGATATAGATTTTACGCCAATAAAAGAATTTTTCTAGCTTCTCTACACTTTGTAAGGCCTCTTTTACTGCTTTTGGTGAATCCACGTCTACTTTTGAATCATCCAATATAAATTTGACTACAACTTCATCATCTTCGACTACTCTGGTAAAGATTGGTCTTTCCCATTCATCATATCCGATTGGAGTTATTTCTCTTGAGTCAACAAAATACTTGTCTGTGCCTACCATTGGAACCATTCCTAAATTATCAAGGTTCACTGTTCCAAACCGATGATTAAATTCAGGTCCTACATACGCCCTGTCCATTTGAGTTATTAATGTAACTTTCATAATTAGATCCTCCTGACTTTTTTCAGATGTAAATACATCTGGTATAATAATTTTACATAATTATTATATATTATATTTTCTGTTTTTTCAAGGAAAATAAATGCTAAACAAGAAGCTATACAATTTTTATTATTGTATAACTTCATATATTAACTTTTACTCAGTTCTTAATGCCTTTACTGGATCACTCTTGCTTGCCATTTTTGATGGTATTAATCCTGCAATTATAGTTAGGAACATACTAATTAGCACAAGGATTATACCTGCTACCCATGGTAAAAAAGCTCTTACATTTACACCTGTTACAGATTTTATAATACTATTTATAGGTATTGTTAGAAGTACTGTTACTCCAATACCAATTAGTCCAGCAATTAATCCTGTTATAAATGTCTCTGCATTAAATACTCTTGATATATCTTTTTTAGATGCACCTATTGCTCTTAATATACCTATTTCTTTAGTTCTTTCTAATACAGATATATAAGTTATAATACCTATCATTATTGAAGAAACAATTAATGATATAGCTACAAATGCTATTAATACATAGCTAATTGTATCTACAATAGTTGATACAGAACTCATCATAATCCCAACAGTATCATTATAGCTAATTTTATCATTTTCATTTTCTTGATTATTATTATACTCTGTTATAGCATTTGATATTGACTCTTTTGAGTCAAAGTCTTTTGGATAAATATTTATTGTATCTGGTGAATTTAAATCAATCACACCTAGTTTTATTAAATTATCTTCATAGTTTGCTTCACTATTTTCTGCATAAGCATTCATTAAATTTCTTAAATCTTCTGCGGTCATATTTGCAAGCTGCATTTTCTGCTCTGTTGTCAAGTTATCTAAACTAAAATCTTCCTCTTCATCATTTTTTGGAAATTCTAATCCTGTAAATACATTTATATCTGGATTTTCTATTTGTTCTTTTACAATTTCAGCATCATTTGCTTTATTTATAACATATTGTGTTAACTCTTTAGTATACCCTATTCCACCTTGAGTATTACTACTAACACTATCCTCTTTTTGCTTTATTATACCTACAACTTTTATTTCTTCTGCATTTTCTACTTTTTCTTTTAAATACTCATTATTATCACTTTTATCAACCCATGCACCATTTTCTTTTTGATAATAATCTGAATTTAATAATAGTTTAAAAGATAAATTTAAAAAATCATCATAATTATAGCTTATTTGTTCACTATTTTCTTCTACTTTTTCTCCATTTTCTATTTTTTTCATCTTTTCTTCTATTTCATTTTGATCCATTAAACCTAAAGAATATAGCGTGTAATCACTTATTTCATTATCTTTATCTACAATCAAGGCCACTTCATTATATTTTTCAGGCCATTTTCCATCTATCAATTCATACTGATTATCTAACATTTCTTGATTATCAAATAATTCAGAAAATACATTAACAGTAGACATCATAGAAGAGTTTGAACCTAGCATATCAGTTCCTGCTTCAACCATAGTCTCCATACCCATTTTTTCTGCAACAGTACTTGGATTTACTTGAACAATCCCATTACTTGTATCTGGTTTATATAAATTTAAATCTAAATCATATGAATACTGAATGGCATTTGCATATTTACTAATATTATCATTTGACTCTATATATTCTTTAAATTTAGTTAAGTTATTACTCTTAACATCATTTGAAAAAGTATCTAGCATTGAATTAGTAATATATTTAGCATATATTTTATTTTCTTCTTTATTACTTTCATCATTACTTCCATTATCCATTAAACTTGTCATCATACTTCCAAAATCAATTGATGATTTTTCTATTGTAATTGGATATGAAGAAAGTGTATCCTCTTCTATATTTTTTATATAATTTTGTACACCTGCTGAAAGTGAAAGTATTAACGCTATACCTATAATTCCAATACTTCCTGCAAATGCTGTAAGTATTGTTCTTCCTTTTTTTGTCATTAAATTATTTAAGCTTAGTGATAACGCTGTAAGAAAACTCATAGAAGGCTTTTTCTTTTTATTCTCTTCTACTTTTTCTTCTTTATTAATTTCATATGGATTACTATCATCAGTTATGTTACCATCTAGTATTCTTATCGTTCTAGTAGCATATTCTTCTGCTAATTCTGGATTATGTGTTACCATTATAATTAGATGTTCTTTTGATATTTCTTTTAAAATATCCATTACCTGTTTACTAGTTTTAGTATCTAATGCTCCAGTAGGTTCATCTGCTAAAATTATATCTGGATTATTAACTATTGCTCTTGCAATAGCAACTCTTTGCATCTGTCCACCTGATAATTCATTTGGCCTTTTATGTAGCTTATCACCAAGTCCAACTTTTTCTAAAGCTTCTTTTGCTCTTTTCTTTCTCTCTTTTTTTGATACTCCAGAAATAGTAAGAGCAAGTTCTACATTTGATAGTATATTTTGATGTGGTATTAAGTTATAGCTTTGAAATACAAACCCTATGCTATGATTTCTGTATGCATCCCAATCTTTATCTTTAAATTCTTTAGTAGATTTACCATTAATTATAAGGTCACCACTTGTATAATGGTCTAGTCCTCCTATTATATTAAGTAGTGTAGTTTTTCCACAACCACTTTGACCAAGTATAGCTACAAATTCTTTTTCTCTAAAAGCTATATTTATACCTTTTAAAGCTTCTACTTTTTCTGTTGATGTTTCATAAACTTTTTTAATATTTTTTAACTCTAACATAAAAAATCTCCAATTTATATTTATTTATAGTTATTTATTTTTTTATAATTTTTAATTGTATTTTTATTTTTTATAATTATTTAACAAATAAACATATATATATTATTACACAATTATGGATAATATTGCTAATTAATTGTGAACATTTTGTGAATTTTATACTCCACTAAAATCAAACTTAGGTACATATTCTTCTTCATGCTTTCCTAATTCTTGCATATACCCATTTTTTATATCTAAACTATACAAATATTTTTCCACTTCTCTATATTCTTTTAAGCTTATTTTTCTGTTTATTTTATCATCTTCTTTAGCTTTATATGTAGGAAAATATTGTGCCATTACACTTACATAAACATTTTCATCTAAATTTTCCTTTATCCATTTTAAAATTCTTTTAGTATTTTGTATATGGTTTGGTAATATTAAATGTCTTACAATCACACCTTTTTTTATTATTCCATCTTTATCTAATACTACTTTTCCAACTTGTTTATACATTTCTTTTATTGCTTTAGTTGCAATTTCAAAGTAGTTAGGTGCTTTAGAATATTTTAAAGCTAAATCATTTGAATAATATTTTAAATCTGGAAGATAAACATCTATATATCCATCTAACATTTTAATAGTATCTACATTCTCATATCCATTAGAGTTGTAGATTATAGGGATAATAAGTCCATCTTTTTTAGCAATTTTTATTGCTTCTATTATCTGAGGTACATACATTGTAGGAGTTACTAAATTTATATTATTAACTTTTTTATCTTGGCTTTCTAAAAAAATCTCAGAAAGCCTTTTTACAGAAACACTTTTTCCCTTTTCCATACCACTTATTTCATAATTTTGGCAATATATGCATCTCAAATTACAGTTACTAAAAAAAATTGTGCCTGAAGATTTAGTATTTTTTCCCTCTTTACTAATACAAGGCTCTTCATAATCATGATTAGATACAAGTGCTATCTTGATTTTATCATCTAAATTACAAAAACCTTTTTCACCTTTTATTCTATTAACATTGCATTTTCTTGGACAAATTTCACATTTTTCTAACATAATGTAAATATTATATCACATTTTCAAAAAATTGTGATATAATAGTTTTTGTTTTTTATTAATTTACATATTATTATAATTTATAGGAGGATTAAAATGCTAACGCAGCCAAAACTTGAAAATGGAATATTTGAAGATATATATAGGACAAGCTTTACTCAAACCGGAACTCACAATGTTATTACTAATAAATCTATTTTATCAATATTTGAAAATATAGCAGGAGCTCATAGTGCTTATGTTCATTACACTTTTGAAGATTTATCTAAATTAAATCTAACATGGGTACTTTTAAATTGGAAACTTAAAGTTATCAAAAGAGTAAAAGCTGATACGAATGTAAAAGTACAAACTTGGGGTAGCTTTTCTAGTAAGTTATTTGTTATAAGGGAATTTAAAATGTTTGACGAAGATGGCTCTTTATGTGCTATTGCTAGTTCTAAATGGTGTTTAGTTGATACTTCTATTGGTAAAATTACTAAATTACCTGAAAATATTGCTGAAATATATCATGGATTTCATAATGAACATGTATTTGGTGAAACTGATTTACCTAAAATTTCAGAGCCTAATTTAAATGTTATCAATACAGATACATATAAAATAAGAAGATTTGATTTAGATTTAAATAAACATGTTCATAATTTAAATTATTTAAATATTGCATATGAACTTATTCCAGAAGATGTATTTGATGGTCCAGAAGTTAATAATGTTGAAATTCTTTATAAAAGAGAATTAAAATATGGTGATACTGTTAAGTCTTATTTATATAAAGATGATAATTCATATATTATAGTAATTAAAAGTTTAGATGATACTATTCTTCATTCAATAATAAAATTGTATTAATTACTTTACTTTTAGCATGTTTTATGGTATACTATTTGATACATTAACCACTTTTAGTGGACATTGAAAGGAAGATTTTTGTGGAAAATCAAACTATCACAGGGTTCACATTGCGTACCACATACGGAGGAGTTGACATTTCTTTCGACTTTCGGCCATATCTTTCATCTTTGTACACATCATTTATCTCAATCAATCCATTTCATCGTCTAACCCTAAAGGAAAAGAAGCATCTTGTATCTCAACTGATTGAGGATCTGAAGTCATATGATGTTAAGATGACTGAGACTGAATGTGTACAAGGTGAATACAACTTCCTGATAGAATGGGAAGATGCACAGTTTATTGTAACTGTATTTATGGAAGGAAGAATAACAATTGAGCCTCTAAAGCCTCTTCCTAAAGAGGTTTTGGACCTCATCAAACGTGAGATTTTTGCAACAGCAATGGATATGCCTATTGGTTAAGAGGACCCCAGAGCACATACCTTTTGGTATGTGCTCACTTCCTATCTTATATTTATTTTTTATAATTATAATTATTTTAGTTTTCATTTATTTTATCACACTTTATATTTACTTTTTATGTAAATTATGATATAATTATTTTTGCTTATTAACACTTAATGTGTATATAGAAAGGGAGTTAGAATATGAAGGTATACCGGTTAGAAATTATTTTAGAGGTACTTGGCAAGTTTTTTACTGTAGCTTTTGCACTTCAAAAAAATCAATTTCAGACAACCATTACTCCAAAAACAAGCTTAACTTTGATTGGCAAAATGGATTTTGTGAAAATGTTTTATGATGCTTTATCATTTCGCGGATTGATTTCAGATTTTCCCAACTATCTTGGCAATAATATTGCTTTTACATTATCCTGGAAAGGAATTTCTTTTGTAGTTTCTATAAATTCTTATGCTGAAATTACTATCATTTCCACAGAAATTTCAGATACTCAGATGAAAGAAGTCTACAAC
Source organism: uncultured Clostridia bacterium (assembly GCA_944390335.1). Lineage (GTDB taxonomy): Bacteria > Bacillota > Clostridia > TANB77 > CAG-508 > CAG-793. The sequence goes on along the minus strand of CALXQA010000006.1, from coordinate 17,481 downwards.
GAAGCTTTGAGGAGTTTAAGTCTCTAACTCAAACATTAAATGAGGTACTTTGCCTTTTGGTAAAGTACCTCATTTTTATTATATTATATTTCATCTTTTATTCATTTTTTATTCATCTTATTTCTTTTTTAATTTCCAATACCTTAAATAATTCTTCTCTACATTTTTCTTCAAATGTATCATCTAATGGTTCTAGCTTTATTTCTTCTTCATATTTTCTTTTTAAACAATATTCAATAATATAGTCTGTAAGTTTAGGATTTTTTGAAAGAAGAGGTCCATGAAGATAGGTTGCTATAACATTATTTATAAAATATCCTTCTTCTTTATCTTCAAACTTATTGCCATTTCCAACTAATACTTTTCCAAAGCAGTTTTTCACATTATATGTTTGTCCTCCATGATTTTCAAAACCTATTACTTCGTATTTATCACCATTTAAATTTACCTCAAGTACAATATTTCCTATACATCTTTTACTTCTATCCTTAATTGCTTCTGTATAATAATCAAATATTCCTAAACCAGGAATTATATTTCCTTCTACTCCTTTATAGTATTTACCAAATAATTGATATGCTCCACATATAAGTAAGAAAAATACTCCGTTTTTTATTGCTTCTTTTATATCATCTTTAAACTTAATCAAATCTTTAGACAAAATCGATTGTTCATTATCCGCACCACCACCTGCAAATACTATATCATATGAAGTAAAATCAGGTTTTTTATCCCCAATACTATATCTATCTATTATTAAATTAATATTTCTTTTCTCCAACCTATATTTTAATACCTGAATATTCCCATAATCACCATAAAGTTCTAACATATCTGGATATAAATATAGAAGTTTTAATTCTCTCATAAATTTTCCTCTTTCTTTATAGCTATCTTTTATTACTTTATTCCTTTTTAGTTTCTTTTTTATACTCTAACAAAGCTTTTCTAGTTGGCTGAAGTGCTGTATAGTTAGCTATTACATACTTTTTTACATCTGAACTATATAAAGACTTAACCGCTTCTTCTATACTTAAATAGGCTTCTATATTATCTTTATCAAAAAAACTTGTCTTAATCCTAATTGCCATATCATAAGCCCTTTTTCCAGATGTTATAATTCTTTTTACATTAACAGTTTCAAAATTAATATCATATATCCAAGAAACATCTAAACCATCTGCTGGATTATCATTAAGTACAAATAAAAGTTCTTTTTCTTCTTTATCTTCATTAAGCATCCTAAGAGAAACATTTGCACCAGTAGGATTTTTTGCTAGATTAATTATTGTTTTTACGCCGTTTATATCAATTTCTTCACTTCTACCATTATTTAATTTAAAGTCTTTAAGTGCATCTATAGCATTTAAATTATATAATTTTGCAATAGATATTACAGCTGCAAAATTATATATTGTATAAATATTATTAGCTTTAGTAAAAAACATTTCTCCATTTTCTTCGAAGCTCATATTTTCTAAATCAACATTTTCTATTTTAATAAATAATTCTTCATCACCATAACCACACTTAGGACATTTAAACTTTCCTATATGAGAATATTGATAATATTCATATTCTAACTTAGTATCATCAAAAGGACAAAACTTTCCCTCTCCCGCTTCTGTTTGATTTTTAGTTGCATATTTATATTTATCAACACTAAAATAGTATACATTTTTATTATTCTTATTAGCTTTTCCAAGTCTTACTACATTAGGGTCATCATTGTTTAAAATTAGATTTCCACTATATGTTTTCAAAAACTCATTTATTTTTAGAATAAGTGTTTCTACTTCTCCATTTCTATCTAATTGATCTCTAAAAAAATTTAGCACAACTAAACTATCTAATGGAATTTTCTTAAATACAACTGGTACATAGCTTTCATCTACTTCTAGTGTTATAAAATCTGCTTTTATCTTTCCTGTAATTGTACAATTTTTTAGTAAAGTCGTAATAATACCTGTTTCCATGTTATTACCTTCTGTATTACTTACTACCTTCTTTCCATTTTTCTCTATCATGTATTTTATAGCATTATTAGTAGTTGTTTTACCATTTGTAGCAGTTACTGCAATAACTGGGCAATTTATTTTAAATTTTGTTAATATATTTGGGCTTATTTTTTTTATAATCTTTCCTAATAAATTTCCATTATCTTTTTTTAATATTTTACCTAATATTTTAGCAAAAAAGTTTAATATTTTTGCAATTGTGATTATTAATATATTATACATATTCAAATATATCCTCTAAATTATATTTATCTTTATTTATTGATTTTTCAAAGTCTTTATTAACTCATTTATATCATCTAATTTAATTTCTAATTCTTTTCCAGAATTCATACATTTTAATTTTGCCTCATTATTATTAATTTCTTCATCACCAATAGTAAGTACAAATTTTGCATTTTTCTTATCAGCATATTTAAACTGTGCTTTTATGCTTCTTTCCATAATATCTTTTTCAGCTATTATCCCTTTTTCTCTTAATTTTTTTACAAGCTTTGCACAATAAATGTCTGCTTCATCTCCAATACTTGCTACAAATATATCTAAAGATTTACTAAAGTCTAATTCTTTATTATTTAGCTTAAACACTTCAATTAATCTTTCCATACCAGATGCAAAGCCAATAGCTGGAGTATGCATTCCTCCTAATTCTTCTACTAATCCATCATACCTTCCACCTGCAAGTACGGTAAGTCCATCTATTTTTGATATGAATTCAAATACTGTTTTAGTATAATAATCTAATCCTCTTACTATATTAGAATCAACCTTATACTTTATTTCTAACTTATCTAACCTATTTTTTACATTTTCAAAATGATTTTTACATTCTTCACATAAATAGTCTAATATCTTTGGTGCATTCTTATTTAGCTTCTTACAATTTTCTTCTTTGCAATCTAATATTCTCATAGGATTTTTTTCAAATCTCGTTTTGCAAGTTGTGCAATATTTTTCTAAGTTAGGTCTTATATATTCTTTTAAAGCTTCTAAATATTCTTTTCTACAAGTAGGGCATCCTATGCTATTTATATTTAATTCTATATCATTTATATTAAGCTTTTTAAATAGCATATCACACATTTCAATTACTTCTGTATCTGCTAAATATGATTCTGCACCAAATAATTCTACACCTAATTGATTAAATTCTCTTTGTCTACCTTTTTGTACATTTTCATATCTATACATTGGCATATGATACCAAAGCTTTACTGGTGATAAGCTACTTGACATCCCATTTTCTATATATGCTCTAACTACTCCTGCTGTCCCTTCTGGTCTTAATGCTATTTTTCTACCACCTTTATCTTCAAAATTATACATTTCTTTTTGCACAACATCTGTAGCTTCTCCAACACCTCTTTGAAATAGTTCTAATGCTTCTATTACTGGAACCCTTATTTCATCATATCCATAGTTTTCAAATACATTTTTTGAAATATTTTCTATGTATTGCCATAGTTTTACTTCTTCTGGAAGTATGTCTCTAGTTCCTTTTAATTTTTGTATCATAAATATCTCTCCTTTTCATCTTTTATTGTAGTAGCTATACCATGACCTGGATATACAAATGTTTCATCTGGAAGTTTAAATAGCTTTTTCAAAGATTTTTTTAAATCCTCTTTATTCCCAGTTGGTAGGTCTGTTCTTCCACATCCCATGCACATTAGTGTATCACCTGTAAATATAATTCCTTCTTTTTTAGAATATAGACTTACTGAATCATTTGTATGACCAGGTGTATATATAACTTCTAATTCTATACCTCCTACATGAAGTATATCTTTATCATCAACTCTTGCATATTTACTTATATTAATATTTTCATTTACCATTATTGACAAATTAATATTTGGATTATTTATATTTTCTTCTGCTTTTCTATATATTAATATTTCTCCACCTAATCTTTCTTTTAAATTTTGTGCTTCTTGTATATGGTCCATATGTGAATGTGTTAGAAAAATATACTTTAGTTTTGCATCTAAAATATTTAGCATATCTATTATCTTATCTAAGTCTCCACCTGGATCTATACACATAGCTTCTTTTGTAGATGCATCCTGAATAATATATGAGTTTGTATAATCATCTATTAATCTTGACTTTACTTCTATTTCTTTTAATATTATCTTCATTTGTTCTCCTTAACATTTTATTTAATTATTATTTATTACTTATTACGTTTTACATCATATACACTATCTATTTTTCCAAGTTCTCTTTGTGCTTTTGTTAAGTCGTTTATATCTTTTACTTCTAATGTTAATTCTACAACTGCTATTTTTTCTTTACTTGCTTTTGCCGATACTGCTATAAGTCTTGCATCTGTATTTCCTATTACTTTTATTACATCTGAAAGTAAACCATCTCTATCATTAGCATATACAGTTATATCAACATTATATGATGATTTCTTTTCCTCATCCCAATATACATCTATTATTCTTCCTTCATCTTGAAGTAAATCTTTTACATTATTACAATTTTTTCTATGAATTGTAACTCCTCTTCCTCTTGTTATATATCCTATAATTTCATCTCCTGGAACAGGATTACAACATTTTGAAATTCTAACTAAGCAGTTATCTATCCCTTTAACAACTATTCCTGTTTTTGATGGTTTTGTCTTTGGAAGCTCTTTTAGTTCTTCTATTTTCTTTTCTACATTTTCTTCATTATGATATTTTCTATATTCTTCAAGTGTCCTTGTTATAATCTTATTTGCTGTAATTGAGCCAAAGCCTACTGCTGCATACATATCTTCTAGTGTTTTAAACCCATATCTTGTAAGTGCTGGCATATAGTATTTTTGCACAAATAGTTCTTCTTCATTCATTCCTATTCTTTTTATCTCTTTTTCTATTAATTCTTTTCCTTTTGATATGTTTTGCTGTTTTTCATTTTTCTTGAACCATTGCCCAATTTTTGTTTTTGCAGATGTGCTTTGCACAAATTTTAGCCAATCCCTACTAGGTCCTTTACTATTATCATTAGTAATTATTTCTACTATATCTCCACTTTTTAATTTTGTAATTATTGGCATCATTTTACTATTTATTTTACACCCTACCATTTTATTTCCTATTTCTGCATGTATCATATATGCAAAATCTATTGGTGTGCTTCCTTTTGGTAGTGTTTTTATTTCTCCTTTTGGTGTAAATACATATACTTCATCTTCAAATAGTTCTGTTTTTAATGTTTTTAAGAACTCTTGAGGATCTTGCATATCTTTTTGCCATTCCAAGCTTTCTCTAAGCCATGCAAGTTTATCTTCTGTAACTACTACATTTGCTTTTTTGCCTTTTAAAAAGCTTGATTCTTTATATGCCCAGTGTGCTGCTATACCAAATTCTGCTACTCTATGCATATTATATGTTCTTATTTGTACTTCAAAAGGTGTTCCGTTTGGTCCTATTAATGTAGTATGAAGTGATTGATACATATTAGGCTTAGGTACTGAAATATAATCTTTAAATCTTCCTGGCATTGGTGTATAAAGTTCATGTACAACTCCTAATGCTGCATAACAATCTTTTACTGAATTAACAAGAATTCTTAATGCAAATAAGTCATATATCTGGTCTAGTGTTTTATTATCTCTTTGCATTTTTCTATATATTGAATATAGATGCTTAGCCCTTCCTGTAATTTCTCCTTCAATTCTTTCCTTTTTCAAGTTTACTTTTATTTCTTCTTTTATCTCATCTATAAACTTAAGTCTTTCTTCTCTTTTTTTATCAATTCCTTGGGCTATCTCTCTAAATTCTTCTGGATATAAATACTTAAATGCTAGGTCTTCTAGCTCCCATTTTAATGAGTATACACCAAGTCTATTTGCAAGTGGTGCATATAGTTCCATTGTCTCTTTTGCATTTGCTATTTGTCTATCTCTTGATAAATATTTAAGTGTTCTCATATTATGTAATCTATCTGCTAATTTTATTAGTATAACTCTAATATCTTTTCCCATTGCAAGAAACATTTTTCTATAGTTTTCTACTTGTTCTTCTTCTCTACTAACATAATTTATTTTTCCAAGTTTAGTTACACCATTTACCATATCTGCAATTTCAGTGCTAAATTCTTTAGCTATATCTTCAATTGTAACATCTGTATCTTCTGCTAAATCGTGCATTAATGCTGCACAAATAGTAGCATCATCTAATCCTAATGTAGAAAGTATATATGCAACTTGCATTGGATGAACTATATATGGCTCACCAGATTTTCTTTTTTGATCACCATGATGTGATAAAGCATATTCATATGCTTTTGTTATTAATTTTGTATCAGTTCTTTTATTATGTTTTTTCATTTCTGCAATTATATCTTTTATTGTTATTTCTTTACTTTCTGACATATACATTCCCCCTAAATGTATAAAAACATATAGAAATATTTGTATATTATATTTTTATATACTTTGCCTAATATCTTTTAATGTTATTTGTATATTCTCTATATCTTTATATCTGTTAATTCCAATATTTCCAACAATATCAACTCTATCTCCTATTTGATAAATATTTGCTAAATCTCCCATATTAAATCCTATAACATCTATATAATTATTGCCATCTATTAATACAAGTTTTACATGTTTTCCTTCTGATAATGTTCTTATAGATATTATTTTTAGATTCTTATACATGATAACTGGCATATCATTTCCTTCTCCAAAAGGCTCTAGATAATCTATTTTTGCTATCTCTTCTATTTTTAAATCCTGAACTGTTATTTCATAATCTATTAATATTTCTGGTTTTAAATTTTCTATATTTTTTGATTTAGCATATTCTATCATTGCATTTTTAAAGTTTAAAAAGTCTCTTGTTTTTAAACTTAATCCTATTGCCATACTATGGCCACCTGCTGCTGTTAAATATTTAGAGCAATTTACTACTGCATCATGTATATCAAATCCTGGTATACTTCTTCCTGAACCTTTACTATTTTCTCCCTCAAAACATACTAATATACTTGGTTTATATGTAAGTTCTGTTATTTTTGATGATACTATTCCAATAACTCCATGATGCCATCCTTCGCTTCCAATTACTATGCAAGGTTTATCTTTTTCTTTTTCTAACAAACTTAATGATTCATTATATATTTTTTTTTCTATATCTTGTCTTTCTCTATTATATTCTTCAAGTTTTGCTGCTAATTTTCTTGCTTCAATAGGGTCATCTGTTAAAAATAGATTTAGTGCATCTTCTTGATGCCCCATTCTTCCACAAGCATTTATTCTTGGTGATATTCCAAATGAAATAAAGCTTGAATCTATCTTTTTTAGACCTGTCATTTCAATTAATGTTTTTAGTCCTATATTTCTTGTAACCTGTAATAATTTTAGTCCAAGTTTTGCTATAACTCTATTTTCATCTAATAAAGTAACAATATCTGAAATAGTTCCTATACAAGCAATATCTATATATTTTAGCCATTCATTATCTGGTATATTTAATCTTCTACTTAGTGCTTGTACTAGTTTAAAAGCAACTCCACACCCAGCTAGCTGATTAAAAGGATATTTACTATCTTTTCTTTTAGCATCAACAACTGCTATTGCTTTTGGTAAACTTTCAGGCACTTCATGATGATCTGTGATTATAACATCTAGGCCAAGAGTTTTTGCAAGTTCTACTTCTTTTTGAGCTGTTATTCCACAATCTACTGTTATCATTAAAGTATATCCTTTTTTTGCAATTTCTCTTATTGCTTCTTCATTTAATCCATATCCTTCATCCAACCTATTTGGTATATATGTTCCAACTTCTATATTTCTATCTTTCATATATCTTTTTAATATTGTTGTACTTGTAATTCCATCTGCATCATAATCACCATATATCACTATATTTTCTTTATTTTCCATTGCTTTTAAAATTCTATCAACAGCTTCTTTCATATCTGGTAATTTAAATGGGTCATGAAAATCATATCTAGTTGGATTTAAAAATATCTTTATTTCTTCATCATTTAAATCTTTTTGTTCTAATTCAAGTGCTACTAAATATGGTATATTAAACTTATCTTGTATTTCTTTTGTTCTACTCTTATTACTTTCTTTTATTCTCCAATCTTTATTCATATATTTCTCCTAATTTCACTTTACATTATTTTATATCATTTAAGTAATTTTTTCAATGAAATACATAGAAAAAATACATTCCAGCTATATTTTACTAGAATGTATCTTTAATCTATATATTTCCTTCTAATTTTTAATCTTCTTTTATAATATTAATATACTAATTTTTCAAGAAAAAACTTAGATAAGAGATAATGTATATTTATATATACTCTTTATCTAAGCACTGATTTAAATAAATTTTACTTATTATTTGAAGTTCTTTTTTGTTTTCTTCTGATAATTCAAAAGAAAATATCTTTTTAGGGTCTGAATATATTATGTACCTAAGTGCTTTTATTGTTGTATCACTTATTTTAAGAGCTCCTTTATCTATTTTTCCACAGCTTTCACATTTAAGTCCATTATCTATAAAACTAAAGTATCTTAAGTTTTCCTTGGTCTTACACCTAAGACAATTCTCTATAACTGGTCTAAACCCAATTATACTTAATAATCTTATTTTAAATATAGAAAAAATAAACTCTAAATCTTTACTAGATTCAGAAATCATATATATTGTATTTAATGTTAATTGTAGTACTCTATATGTGTTTTGATTTTCGTCTGTTACATCATTTACAATTTTAGCAATTTTAGATGCATATGTTAACTTATCTAAATCTAATCTTAAATTATAGAATATTTCTATTGGTTCGCATGAATTAATATGATATGTTCCTGCACCTTTATATATTAAAAAATCTCCAAAACATAGAAACTGAGTACCTGCCATAAGTGTACTTTTAGGTTTTCTTGCACCTTTTGCACTACACCCAATTTTGCCTAAATCGGGTGTAAGTAAAGTGCACATTTTATCATAATCCCCCATATTATTTTGTGCTAATATTATGCCTTTTGTTTTTACAACTCCCATTTTTTATTAATTTCTATCTCTTCCTTTTTTTCTAATTTTTCTAAACTTATATAATTATTATTTGCATTACTATTTATATTACTATTTATTTTTTCTTCTGATATTTTAATATTATTTATTGTTTTATCAACTTCTAAAAGTTCTAACATTGTATTAATGTTTCCTGTTGTTTTAAAAGTATTCCACGCAATCTGTTTTAACATAAAGCAATCTCCTATTCTTCTGCCTTAAATTTTTTTACTATGCCCATATCATTAATCCAATCTTCTTTAACCTTAACCCAAAGTTTTAAATTAACTTTAGTATCTAACATTTTTTCTAAATCTTCTCGGGCATATGTTCCAATTTTTTTTAGCATATTTCCATTCTTCCCTATTATTATGCCCTTATGTGATTCTCTTAAACAAAAAATTGTAGATTCTATGTCGTAAATTTTTTCCATTTCTTTTGTTTTTCTTTTTTTCATTTTAGTAACTTCTACTAAAATGCCATGAGGAACTTCATCTTGCAACAATTTTAATGCTTTTTCTCTTATTGTTTCCTCTGCTAAATTTCTTAATGTTTGGTCTGTATATTCCTCTATATCATAATATGCTGGACCTACTTTTAAGTTTCTTTCTATTTCTACTAATATATATTCTAAATTCTTATCTTTTTTTACTGATACTGGTACTATTGCTGTAAAGTTATATATTTCTTTATATTTTTCTATAATCTCTGCTAATTCTTTTGCATTTATTAAGTCTATTTTATTTATTATTAATATAGTTTTTTTATTTGATTCTCTTATTTTTTCTATAATAGCATTATCTATATTTTTATCTGTAGCATCTATAACATAAAGTACTACATCTACATCTGGTATTGAATTTATAGCGTTTTCTACCATGACTTTTCCTAATTTTGATTTAGGTTTATGTAGTCCTGGTGTATCTATTATTATTATTTGCGAATTTTTGCGATTTATTATTCCTTTTATTCTTGTTCTTGTTGTTTGTGGTTTATTTGCAATTGCTGATATTTTTTCTCCTACTAATCTATTTATTATACTTGATTTTCCTACATTTGTTTTTCCAACTACTGCTACAAATCCTGATTTAAATTCCTCCATATATTACCTTTCTAATTTTTGTTTTATTTATCACTTTATTATTACATTTTCATGATTTTACTCTATTACAACTTTTGCATTTGTTGGGCATATTTGTACAAAAGTATTTCCATCATTTACTTTTATCTCATTTCCTTCTAAGTCTTTATACACTGTTTGTGAATTTCTTGATATTTTCTCACATTTTATAGGTACAGCTTTTCCATTTGTAATATAGTAACCATCTTTAATTCCTGTTGTATTCATTGTTTGTCTACCTTTATTTTCTCCATCTATTAAGTCTGTATTTGCTATAAATTCTATTATTATATTTTTTGCCATTATATTTTCGCCTGTTGTCCAATCTTTCTGCTGCTCTGTTTTTGATGCTCTTTTATATTTTTTATTTACTTCATCATATGACCACTTTACTATATTTGATTGTGAATATGGTATTGTTACATTATTTGCTACTTGTCCTTCTTCTAAATTTACTTCCTCTGGTACATAATTAAGTACACTTTCTTTTGACGATGTTGTTCTATAGTCTTTCTTTTGTGCTGATTTTAATATATTATCCATACTTGTTACTGCATTATGTGGAGCTTTTTTATCTTTTACTCTCCAAAATGTAGTACCATCTTCTTTTATTCCATCTATATTATTTACATTATATGTCCCTATATCACTTTGTGCTTGAGGACTTTCTCCAAAGTGTACATATATTGCATCATTTTCTAATGCATAATCTAGAAAATAGTGTCTAGCACTTCTTACAGGTCCTATAACATCTAATTTAGCATCTTTAAATAATGCCATAAGTCTAGATTCTCCACCTTCTACTATTATTTCATATACCATATATGCATCATTTAATCCTGCTTGTGGTCTGGCATTTACATTATTATCTATCATAACAGCTATAGGTCTACTATTTCCTTTAAAAATATCAACAGTTTCCGCTTCTGCAACAATTGTATTTTTATTTTCTTCACCATTATTTACAACTTCTGTTCCTAAAAATGTACTATTACCGCCATTTTTACTTTTTACAAATAAAATTGAACTACATACAGCAATTGCAATTATACAAATTATTATTACTATCCAGAACACTATTTTTTTATTCATATGCTTCTCCTAAACTAAATCTTAAATATTGTAAGTCCATATACTAGAATTACTATTAAAGGTCCCATAAATGCTCCAAATACTACCTCTCCAAAGTTTCTTGTATCATTTAATCTATTTCCTGCAACTAAAATTGATAGTGCTAAACTTAAACAGAATACAACTGGATTTTGTGTATTTATCCAAATTGCTGTGAGTATTGCAAAAGCAAGTGCTGTTTGTCCACTTGGTACAAATACACTTTTAGTTGGATTTTTTTGTTTTTTATAGTTTGATGCTGCTTTTACTGCAATAATTCCTATTACTGTTAAGATTATTCCCACAAAAGCTAAATGTGTTGGTGATGCTATCATTTGACTAAATATGCTTTGTCCCATTTGCATAAGTTCTGTTTCCCTAAAAAACAAAAAATATGCTACGACTATATCATTACAAGCTGCTAAAACTACTGCCCCTGCTGCTACATCCTTTGCTATTTTTGCTTTAGGATGGTATACATCAACATAAAGGTCTACTACTGTTTCTACTGCTGTATTTATCATTTCTGCAAATATAACAAAAAATACTGCAAATGTAAGACATAAAAATTCTGCAGTTGTAAAATTATAAAACAGACTTAGTATCATTACAATAACACCAATTATTAATTGTTTTTTTATATTGCTTTGAGTTGTCGCTGCATATACAATTCCATTTACTGCATTATTGCAAGCTTCTATAAAGTTATGATTATAAAGCCTTTCGTCTTTTTTTTTCATATATTATTCTCCCCTTGTTATATGTAATTTATTTAAGACTTCATCCTCTTTTTTTCTCATTTCTTTTTTGTCACTATCTATCATATGGTCATATCCTAAAATATGATAAAAACCATGCACTACCATGTATGCAAGTTCTCTTTCAAAACTATGCCCATATTCTTCTGCTTGCTCTATTACTTTTGGTACTGATATTATAATATCTCCTAAACATTCTTCTATTTCAGATTTTTGTTTTTTAATGGCTTCAATTTCATCTTTTTCGAACATTGGAAATGATAATACATCAGTTGGATTATCTATATTTCTATATTTTTTATTTATAGATTTTATAACATCTGGAATAGTCAAAGTTATACTTATATATAACTTTAACTTATCCATTTTTTCAGTTTTAAAACATTCACTTATTACTTTATTAATTATCTCTTCATATTCTAAATTTTCAGGAAGTTTTTGATATTCTATTTCAGCATGCTGATGCATTTTCTATTTCCTTTCTTAAAGTATTTTTTACTACTACATATTTACCTTTTCCTGTTTTAAAAGAGTTTTTAGCTTGTCTCATATCTCCCAAATTAACTAGTCTATTTCTATAAAATTGTAATATTCTGAAATATTTATCATTATATTTTTCTAGTTTTCTCATATCTTCTCTTATATATAATATTTGTTTTTTTATTTCATAGTTTTTAAGACCGTTTTCTCTTATAAGTTCTAACCTTTTACATTTTTCTGCAAATACTATATATTCATTTTTTTGTTCTGGCTTGTCCCAATATATTTTTACAGATAATAGTTTATTATTATATTGTTCAAATAGTCTTAATAGTAATTGATATGCATTTTCTCTTTTCCTTGGAATTTTAGTGTCAACTATAAGATTTCTTGTGTCTTTTAATAATTTTATGTAGCATTTTTCTGCTACTACTAAAGGAAGGCTATGTACAAATATTTTTCTACTTATTCCTAATAGTATCATTCTTTTATCAAGCATATCTACTTGGTCTAATTTTCCTACTTCATATGTTTCAAATAAGCTACATTCTTTAATTAGTTCTGGATCTGTTATTTCTTTCATTGGCATTATATTAGTTATATAATCTTCTAATGTATCAAAAATTTTATCATATACCTCATCTTTTTGCATAGGAGTTAGCTTTTCTGTTAGCTTCATTGAATAATGTTTAAGTAATCTTTTGAAAAGTTGCTCCATTTCATACAAATATACTTGTTCATATTGTGATTCTAATTTTTTCTTTCCTGAAATCTTTACATTATTATAGTCTAATTCTAATAAATACTTTTGTTTTCTAAGTTTATATTCTAATTCATCATTTTCTTTTAAATGAATTACATTATAATATTTAGAAAGTGCATCCTTTTCAAAATCAGTAGCTACATCTATTTTTACTCTTTTATATATTGATTCAATTACATGTTCATCAATAGATTCTAAATATAAAGTGTAGCTATCCTCAAATTTTTTTGTTATATTTTCTTTTTTTTCATCTTCTTTGCAATTATTTAATTGTATATAATTTTTTATCATTGAACTTCTTTTTATACTAATAAGTATGTTATTAATTCCTGTTTTTGTTGGAGTTAATATTTTTGTAAATGTACTACTTAATTTTGAAAAGAACGTTCTTTTTGTATCATAAATTCTTAAACTTTTTTCTCTAGCTTCCATGTATACCACCTTTCAAAATACTATTTTCTCTTTAGTTCCTATCTCTTCTAAAACTTCATATGTTACTGTAACTTCATATGACGTCTCATTTTCTTTTACATCTATAATTTTATTGGCAATTTCTCCTTGAGTTACTAGTTTATCTAATTTTTCTTCTGCTCTTTTTTGCCCTTCTACTTTGGCTGTATTTTTATCATATGAAATTTCACTCTCTATTACTTCATAATTAGTTGTTTTTATAAGTTCTATTGGTAAATAAAAATTAGAAAATAGTTTTAATTTTTTATTTGTATATATTGTATCATAATTTTTATATTTTGAAAGAGTTTTATATAAATTTATTTTAAAATTATTTATTTTTATTGAGTATTTGTTTTCATAATTTTCTGTTTTTTCTCTTTTTATCTCTTTTTTTCCTATTTTCTCTGTTTGTGAGTATTTTACTATAGCTGTTACCTTTCCATTTGCATTTACATAATTCTTTCCTGTGTATTTTCCTTCCATATATCCTGCAATTAGTATGTCTCCTTTTTTTACTTCCTGACCTTTACTTACCATTAATGTTCCATTTTGAGCACTTATTTTTTCTATTTTACCATCCTTTTGAGCTACTATATTGCAATAATCATCATCGTCTATTATTTCAGGTTTTTTATCTGCTTCTACAATTTCTACAATTGCATTTGTTCCATCTAAATTTATTCCTATCCATGCAATATCTTCTCTTTGATATCTTATCTTGCTAATTATTTCATTTGTATCAACTTTACTTTTTAATGTTCCTACTTTTAACCCATCATCTTCTAATGCTTTTATAATTTCTTCTTGATTTATATTTTCTATCCCCTTTATCTCTATATTCCAAACAAACCTAGAAAGTGTATATATAGCTAAAATCACGATAAAGAGTAATATAAAAAAGAGTTTTCTTTTTTTATATTTTTTTATAACAAAAGGCATCCCATGTTTATCATTAATTTTTATTCTGCAGCCATGTTTTTTAGCAATTTTTGCAGCTTTTTTAAAATCTTCTGCTCCTAAATTAGATGTTATAATAGCAGATCTTGTTCTTTTTGTATTCCATAAAAATATCCCTTTACTTATGCAATTATTTATAAATCTTTCTACATAATAACCTTCAACTTGTATATTTAAATATCCAAATATATAATTTATAAGTATTTTAAAAAACATTTTTTCTCCTATATTAAATTTTAAATATTTTATTCATATTTTTCAAAATCCACAGATTCTATATTTCCTGTAATTATTAAATCATCTTTTGTCATTTCATTCATAAATAATTCAAAGCCATTTATATTTATTAATCCTGTAGACATTTTTATTCTTATGAAAAAATCCTGATATTCTAAAACAGATTTATAATTTTCAATAAGCATTTTATTAAATCCTAATATTGTTACTTTAGGTATCTCTAAACTTAAATCTTCTGGAATATCAAATATTTTATCGAACTTACTCATATTTACTTTACCTCTCAAATTCATCTAAACTTTTAAATTCATATCCTTGTTTTTTTATTTCTTTTATTACTTCGTCTAAAATATTACAATTATCTTTAGATGTAGCATGTAATAGCATTATTTCTCCATTATGAAGATTATCATATATTTTCTTTTTCCCATACTCTTCTCTTCCTTGCTTGTTTTCTTCCCAATCATCATAAGCAAATGACCACATTACAGTTGTATAGCCTAATGTATTTGTATATGCAATGCTAGCTTCACTATATTCTCCTTTAGGTGGTCTTATATATTTCATCTCATACCCAAATTTTTCATATATTTCTTTGTGCAGTTCCATTACCTCTTCTTCTATCTTCTCATTACTACATTCTGGCATACTTTTATGATTTACTGTATGATTTCCTACTATGTGCCCTTCATCAATCATTCTTTTTATTAAATCTTCACTTGTTTTTACATATTGCCCTGTTATAAAAAAGGTTGCAGTAACTTTATTTTCTTTTAGTATATCTAATATTTTTGAGGTATAACCTGCTTCAAATCCTATATCAAATGTCAAATATATATTTTTCTTATCTTTATTTCCCATTGCTATTCCACCAAATTCATTTATTATTCTTAAATTTTCACTACCTAAATCTGGTTGCATGTGATTTTTTCCTCTTACTATCCCCCATTCTATTTTTTTTGTACTTAACGCTTTATTACTTACATCTATTGCTTGAAAACTATTGCTTATACCTGCTACAAATATAACAAACATAATAAATATTAGTAAACTTATTACTACTATAACTTTTATCATAGTATCATTAAACCAACAGCAGAAATTTTTCATACTTTAAATCCTCCTAAATTAATGTATGAATATACTTCTATTTATATGATTATTAGTTTTATATAAAAAGACTGTATCTTTTATATTAGTTTTAATCTAATATGTGATACAGCCTTTTTATTAATTATCATACTTTCTAAAAAGTTCTTTAAGTTTTTCTGTTTCAATAGTAGCAATTTCTGTTTCTAAACTATCAAGTTCATACAATTGATTTTGGCTATCTAAAAAAGTTTCCTTCATTTTATAAAATATTCCACTTCTTATTTTTATAAGTTTTCTATACTCATCATCTTTAACAATACTATTAAATTCTTGCTCATAATCATCATTATTGTTTTTTTTCTTTTTTATTAACCCCAGAAAAGCTTTATTTCTTTTGTTTTTTTCATTTTCTAATACATCAAATGCCATTTTTAATTCTAATTCTTTTATGTCATTTCCAATCATATCATATTTTTCTAACAATGTTCTTGCTTCATATCTATTTGCTTCTATTTGTTTTAAAGAATTTATTAAACGATTTTTTTTCTCTAGTAATTCAATATATCCTTCATCTTTTGTTAAGCTTTCTTTAATTTTTTTCTTTAGATTTTCTAACTCATTTACTTTACCTTCTCCTTTCTCCATTTTTTTATCCCCCTTTCTTTATTTTTTAACCACCTATCTTTATTTTTCAAACGTAAAAAATGATAAAATTTTTTTAATATTTTTTTAGGTGGTGATTTATATTTGAAAAATATTTTAAACAAGCGTAAATATTGTACAGGCTTAGATAATAAACACAATACTGCTGGAGAATTAATCTTTAAGAAACGTACTTTACTTAATCTATCTAGACAAAGTTTATCTAACCAGTTAATGCTTTTAGGTATTGATATATCAGCTCAAGCTATTTACGATATAGAACTAGGAAAAAGAACTATTGTTGATTATGAATTATGTGCTTTTTCCAAAATATTAGATATATCTTCTGATGAATTACTTCAGAATTTTAGACATTATTTAAATTCTATTTAATTTACATTTTCTTCCATATTTTAGGAATTTATTAGTTATATTTTCATTTAGCGTTATTTCGTTTATATTTTTATCTACTTGCTACCATAAATTAGCATAATTATATTATATATAAATTTTCATGTCAATTATTTTTAATATTTATTTCCAATATTTGCAATTTTTTTATTTTTAATTACTATTTGTTCATATATTAGAATTATTTTTTAATATATCTATTTGTTCTAATACACAATTTATAGGAATACAATTAAACAAAAGTATTTCCATAAAGGAGTTAGAACAATATGAAAGGTATTTCAATAGAAGAGCGTGCTATAAATCTAGCACAATATATCATAGATTCAAAAGATACTGTAAGAGGTGCTGCTAAAAAATTCGGTATAAGCAAAAGTACTGTACACACCGAAGTAACATTCCAGAACGGTAA
>CALXQA010000005.1 GCA_944390335.1 uncultured Clostridia bacterium | reverse complement strand
TTCATTTACTTATATTAATATTACCCTTATTATGTAAAAAATATTCTTAATAAATTAGTAATTTTAAAAATATTACGCAAAAATAGAACTACTATATTTAGTAGTTCTACAGTTTTATTTTATTTACTTAAAAAATTTTTTAACCTTTCCATAGCTTCTATTGTATTTTCTTTTGTATTAAAAGCTGTTAATCTAAAGTATCCTTCTCCACTTGGTCCAAAACCTTCTCCAGGAGTTCCTACTATATTTACCTTTTCTAAAAGAGTATCAAAAAAGTCCCATGATTTACCGCTATTTGGTACTTTTAGCCATATATAAGGTGAATTTTTTCCTCCATATGCTTTTATGCCACATTCTTTTAATGTTTCTAATATTATTTTTGCATTTTCTTTATAATAATTAATGTTATCTTTTACTTCTTTCATGCCTTCTTTAGTATATATTGCTTCAGCTGCTCTTTGCACAATATATGATACTCCATTAAATTTAGTACAAACTCTTCTATTCCACATACTATTTAAATCTTCGACATTTCCATTTTCATCATATCCCTTTACAGTTTTTGGTATAACTACATAAGCACATCTTACACCAGTAAATCCTGCTGTTTTAGAATAGCTTTTAAATTCAATAGCTACATCTTTTGCACCTTCTATTTCATATATACTTTTAGGAATATTTTCTTCTTCTATAAATGCACAATATGCTGCATCAAATAATATTATGCTTTTATTTTTTCTTGCATAGTCTACCCATACTTTTAGTTCATCTTTAGTTAGTACTGTTCCTGTTGGATTATTAGGAAAGCATAAATATATTATATCTGGTACTTCTTTAGGAAGTAATGGCACAAAATTATTTTCTTCTGTCATTGGAATATATATAACATTTTCATACATTCCATTATCTTTGCATATACCTGTTCTTCCAGCCATTATATTTGTATCTAAATATACTGGATAAACTGGATCTGTTATTGCAATTTTGTTATTTTTTGCAAATATATCTACAATATTGCCACAATCGCATTTTGCACCGTCTGATATAAATATTTCATCTTTATCTATTCCTAAATCTTTATATTCATTTTCTAATATTTTTTCTCTTAAAAAATCATATCCTTGTTCAGGTCCATATCCTCTAAATGTTTCTGCGTTTTCTAATTCATCTGCTGCTTTTTTCATAGCTTGAGTGCAAACTTTAGGAAGAGGTCTTGTAACATCTCCTATTCCCATTTTTATTATCTTTTTATCTGGATTTTCTTCTTGATATTTTGCAACTTTTTTAGCTATATTTGAAAATAGATAGTTTGGCTTCATTTTTTTAAAATTCTCATTTATTTTTATCATAATTACATTTCCTCCTTTAAATCACAATTTATGTATAAATTACCGTCAAATACAGTTATAGCAGGTCCTGTCATATATACATGGTTATTTTCTTTATTCCATTCTATTTCTAATTTACCTCCTAAAAGTTCTACTGTGACATTTCTTTTAGTATATCCATTTAAAAAGCTAGATACAGCTGATGCACAAGCTCCAGTACCACATGCTAAAGTTTCTCCTGTTCCTCTTTCCCATACTCTCATTTTTATATTTTCATCATCTATTATTTCAATAAATTCTACATTTACTCTACTTGGGAAATGACTATCAGATTCTATAGTTTTTCCTATTTTTTCAATTTCTATAGTATTTACATCACTTACATACTCTACTGCATGTGGGTTTCCCATAGATACACATGTAAGTTCTTTTATGTCTTTATCAACTGGCAAAGTAAGTTTATAAAATGAAATATTATCTTTAGATTTAAAGCATTTAGCACCTTTTACAGGAATATTTTTAGATTCTAAAATTGGCTCTCCCATATCTACTTTAACGCTTTCTACTTTTTCATTTTTAATATTAAGTATTAGCTTTTTAATTCCAGCTAATGTCTCGATCTTTAGTATATTCTTTTTACTTAATCCTTTCTCATAAATAAACTTTCCTATACATCTTATTCCATTACCACACATTTCGGCTTCTGTTCCATCACTATTAAACATTTGCATTCTAAAATCTGCAACATTACTTTCTTTTATAAGTATTAGACCATCTGAACCCACACCAAAGTTTCTATTACTTATAAATTTAGCTAGGTTTTGCTCATTATATATATCTTGATTTATACAATCAATATATACATAGTCATTACCTAGCCCATGCATTTTTGTAAATTTAATCATAAATATCACCTCTATTAGGTATTAATATACATAGAGATATAGTTATATCTCTATTAATAATATAGATTTTATACTTTTATATTCTTTTTGTCAATTTTATTTTAAGTATGCTAATTATTTCACTATCATATTATATGACTTATTAATTGCTATTATGCACATTAGAAATTATATAAGATTAATTATAAACTAATTTTTTAAGCATACCTTTAATTAAACATTAACCTAATTTTCAAAATATAATAAATAAAAAGATTTAAATAAAACAAAAAAACGCTTGACATTTGCAAACATATGTTTTATACTGTATGATACAGTAATATCATAAAAAAGTAAAATAAGTTCCATTAAAAAACAAGTAATAAATGATTTCATTATGTTATTATGAGTAATATTACAAGGAAGTGAATGTTATGGAATTTGAAAAATCAAAAATTATAGAATTAAAAGAGAAATTTGATTCTATTGTAAACACAGAAGAAAAAGAAAAAATAGAATTTTGGTATGCAAGAGACTTACAAACTCAATTGGGATACAAAAGATGGGAAAATTTTATAGAAACAATAAAAAAAGCAATGAAATCTTGTGAAAATACTGGTATTGAAATTGATAACCATTTTCGTGAGATTAAGAAAATGGTTAAAATAGGTTCAGGAGCTAAAAGAGAATTACAAGACTATATGCTTACTAGATATGCATGTTACTTAATAGCTCAAAATGGAGATTCAAAAAAAGAAGAAATTGCATTCGCTCAAACATATTTTGCAGTTCAAACCAGAAAGCAAGAAATAATTGAAGACAGAATAAAATTAATGAGTCGATTAGAAGCAAGATAAAAGTTAAGAGAATCTGAAAAACAGTTATCTAAAAATATTTATGAAAGAGGAGTTGATGATTTAGGATTTGCTAGGATTCGTTCAAAAGGAGATTCAGCTTTATTTGGTGGATTAAATACAATGCAAATGAAATCAAAATATAAAATAAAAGATAATAGACCTTTAGCAGATTTTTTACCAACTCTAACTATTGCTGCAAAAAGTTTAGCAACTGAAATGACTAATTACAATGTAACTGAAAAAGATATGTATGGAGAAGAAAGCATAACTGATGAGCATGTAGATAATAACTTAAGTGTAAGAAATATGTTAAGCAAAAGAGGAATAAAACCAGAAAATTTAAAACCAGCAGAAGATTTAAAAAAATTAGAAAGAAGAGTTAAGTCTGAAAGCAAGAAAATAGCTAATAATAATAAGTTACCTAAGAATGAAGCTAATTAGAATAAAAATATACAACAATAATGAAGGTTTTTAAATATCACCTTCATTATTGTATAACATTAAATCACAATTTCAGGTTTATATGTCTCAAGCCACATATTTACTTGGCATAGGTATGCCATAAGTTGTGGTCCTGTCATAAGCTGACCAAACCATGGTCTTGTAAATGATTTACCATCAGTATTTAAAATATCAAAAATATCATCTTTATTAAGTAAACTTGTAATAGGTGCATTTGTATCTTGCATAATCTCTTCTAACATACTTTTTACTTTATTTAAATATGTTGGGTTCCAAGTTTTAGGATAAGGACTTTTCTTTCTCTCTACAATTTCCTTTGGGAGTTCATCTTTCATTATATATCTAAGTAGTCCTTTTTCTCTTCCATTTAAAGATTTTACTTCCCATGGTATATTCCATACATACTCTGCTAATCTATAGTCACAAAATGGGACTCTCAATTCTAATCCATTATACATTCCCATTCTATCTGTCCTACTAAGTAATGTCTGCATAAACCAATACATTGTCAAGTATGTTATTTTTCTCTTTTCCTTTGTTTGTTCTGTATCAGTTTCTAAAATTTCAACCTCACTTAAGCTCTCATTATATCTATAATCAATATAATCTTTTAAATCTATCTTGCTTTCAATTTCTGGGTTAAGTAAATGCTGTCTTCCTGATATATTAATCGACCAAGGAAAAGTCTTACTATTTAGTGCATCTTCTCTAAAAAACCAAGGGTACCCACCAAAAATTTCATCTGCACATTCACCCATAATAGATACAGTAGCATTTTCTTTTACTTTTTTACAAAATAGTAAAAGTGAAGAATCTACATCAGCCATTCCTGGTAAATCTCTTGCAATCATTGCATCTTTTAAAGCATCCGCAAGTTCTGGAGTATCTAGCATTATAGTATGATGCTTAGTTCCTAGTTGTTTAGTTAGAATGTTAATATAGCTACTATCTGAATTAGGTTGAAAATCTGTTTTCTGGAAGTTTTTATCATTATCTACATAATCAACTGAATATGTGTCTATCATAGGTAAATTATTCTTTTTGCAATAGTTTGCTGCATATAAAGTAATTATACTAGAATCTAAACCTCCTGACAAAAATGTACATAAAGGTACATCTGATACTAATTGTCTTTCAATTGAGTCTGAGAGTAAATCTTTGACTTTTGTACATGTAGTTTCAAAATCATCTGTATGCACTTTACTTTTTAATTTCCAATATTCCTTAATTTTAAATCCACTTCTATTAAATACAGCGAAATTAGCAGGCTTAAGTTCCTCTATTCCTTTAAAGACACCTATTCCTGGTGTATGAGATGGACCTATTCCTAAAAGTTCACAAACTCCTTCTCTATCTATCTGTGGATATATACTTGGATACTCAAATAATGCTTTAATTTCAGATGCAAATATTAGCTGATTATCTTTTATTGAATAAAAAAGTGGCTTAACTCCAAAATGGTCTCTTGCTAAAAACAACTCTTTTTTACCATCATTCCATATTGCAAAAGCAAAAATCCCATTTAAATAATTCACTACATTATGTCCATAAAAAATAAATGCTTTTAATAAAACTTCTGTATCACTATGACCTTCAAAAGAAAATCCATTATCCTCTAAAGTTTTTCTCAATTCTTTAGTATTATATATTTGACCGTTATATGTAATAACATATGTATTACCTAAATATTTGCACACCATAGGTTGCTTTCCACCATCTTTATCAATAACAACTAACCTTCTATGCGCAATGCAAATATCATCGCAAATGTACATACCATTTTCATCAGGTCCTCTTCTTTTTAATGTGTCATTCATATTTTTCAAAACACTTTGAGCTTCTTCATTTCTCATATTACTATTAAAATTTGTAAAACCTACAATTCCACACATAATTAATCCTCCCATAAAATTATATGCTTTTTTTATTAATATGATACAAAAAATAGATAAGATTTACTTATCTATTTTAAATGCACTATATGGTGTAGAAGCACCCGCCATTATCCCTACTGTTTGAAATCCTTTTGCTTCTAGTTTTTTTAAATTTATTTCTTTTAAATTTTCTGCTAAAACATAGTTCTCACAATTTTCTTTTGCTATATCATACAACTTTTTAGTATTAGAACTATTTTTTCCTCCTAATATTATCATTACATCTACTCTTTTAGAAAGTTCTTTTGTTTCTATTTGTCTAATTTCAGTAGCATTACAAATAGTATCTAATATTTTTAATTCTACATCAGTATTTTCAAACTCTTCCTCTAGTATTCTTGTAAAAATTTTAAACAATTTCATACTAAAAGTAGTTTGGGCAAATACAAAAACTTTCTTTATATTTTTTGACTTTATATCAAATATAGCATCTTCTAATTCATCCTCTGTTTCAAGACATATCTTATTTTCTCCTCCATAACTCATTGTAGCTATATTTTCTGGATGATTTTTATTTCCTAGTAATATTATATAATACCCATTATTTGTATATTCCTCTATTAATTTTTGGTTTTTAAGAACATTCGGACATGTAAAATCTGCTATCTTTATTCCTAATTTTTTTGCTTTTTCATAAGTCTCTTTTGTCTCTCCGTGTGCCCTTATAACACAAATACTATTTTTTTCTTCTACATCTTCTATATTTTTTATAACTTTTAATCCTTTTTCTTCAAGGCTAGAAATTACATCTTTATTATGAACTAACTCACCTAAACAATATACTTTTTTATATCTCATATTGCAAAGTTCATTTTCTACACCTTCTACTGCTCTTCTTACACCATAACAAAATCCTGCACTATTTCCAATTATTATCTCCATATATTTTCCTCTTACTTAAAATTCTATTTTCTCCTCAATATATTTTTCTACTTCATTAATTGGTAATCTTACTTGTTCCATAGTATCTCTATCTCGTAAAGTTACTTTACCATCTTCTAATGTATCAAAGTCAACTGTTAAACAATAAGGTGTTCCAATTTCATCTTCTCTTCTATATCTTTTTCCAATAGAACCTGCTTCATCATAATCACAACTAAATTTCTTAGATAAATTATCAAATATTTCATTAGCTTTATCACTTAGTTTTTTAGAAAGTGGTAATATTGCTACTTTATATGGTGCTAATGCTGGATGTAAATGTAGTACAACTCTTGAGTCTCCATCTTCTAATATCTGATTTTCATATCCGTTACATAAAAATGCAAGTGTTACTCTATCTGCTCCAAGAGATGGTTCTATTACATATGGTACATATTTTTCATTTGTCTCTGGGTCTAAATAGCTTAAATCTTGTTTTGAATGATTTATGTGACTTGTTAGGTCATAATCTGTTCTATCTGCAATTCCCCATAATTCTCCCCAGCCAAAAGGAAATGCAAACTCAATATCTGTTGTAGCTTTACTATAAAATACTAGTTCTTCTTTTGAATGGTCTCTTAATCTTATATTTTCTTCTTTCATGCCTAAGTTTAATAGCCAATTTTTGCAAAATTCTTTCCAATATTTAAACCACTCTAAATCTGTTCCAGGTTTGCAGAAAAATTCTAATTCCATTTGTTCAAACTCACGAGTCCTAAAAGTAAAGTTTCCAGGCGTTATTTCATTTCTGAATGCTTTTCCAACTTGTGCAATTCCCATTGGCATTTTTTTTCTTGTAGTTCTCAATACACTTTTAAAATCTACAAATATACCTTGTGCTGTTTCTGGTCTTAAATATACAGTTGATGTAGAGTCTTCTGTAACTCCTTGAAATGTTTTAAACATTAAATTAAACTTTCTTATATTTGTAAAATTTAATTTACCACAATTAGGACATACTATCTTATTATCAATTATATAATTTAATAATTCTTCATCACTCCAACCATCTGCAACTATATCTTTTCCATTTTTATATGCCCATTCCTCAATTAATTTATCTGCTCTATGTCTTGTTTTACATTCTTTACAATCAATTAATGGGTCTGAAAAGCTTGATAAATGTCCAGAAGCTACCCATGTTTCTGGATTCATTAAAATAGCTGCATCAAGTCCTACAACCTCTTTTCTTTCTTGAATAAATTTTTTTCTCCACAATGCTTTTACATTATTTTTAAGTTCTACGCCTAAAGGTCCATAGTCCCATGTATTAGCTAATCCTCCATAGATTTCTGAACCTGGATAGATAAAACCTCTTGATTTACAAAGGTTTACTATTGTTTCCATATCATTTACCATAAAATACCTCCTATTTTTTGTTTAGATACAAAAAACTTCCGTACCTAAACTATATATACTATAGTTAGGGACGAAAGCTTATATTATGCTTACGCGATTCCACCCTAATTGGTAAAATACAATATTCTACCCACCTTAATTAATATTTACTTTTGCTCCAGAGCTCCCCATGTATAGCTGCTATAGGTATTCCACCATCACCTATTCTCTACTAACAGATTTTACATTTTTTCTCTTTCATTGCATTATTATTTTATTACTTTTATATTCATTTGTCAACAATGTATGCAAACTAATTATATATTCATTTATACTATATTATATTTAATACCTCTCTTAACTCTTCTTTGATATCTCTGATATTTTACATATTTCTTCATCTGCCATTTTCATTTTTTTCATTTTCTTTGCAGTTTTTATTTTTCCGCTCTTCTATTCCTGATTTTCTTCCTGTTTCTTTTGTATATTCCATCGCTGAATTATAGTTATATTTTGCCATCGCTTTTGCTTCTATTATTTCTCTTTCTTTTGGATCTGACATTATCTCTTCTACTAATTTCATTGCTTTTTTACTTCTGGATTTTCTAGCTTTGACATTTTTATCTTTTCCTCCTTCCCTACTATTAAGTACAGACATTCTTCTAATTTTGTCTTTATCTCTGGATTTTTCTTTATGAATTTTGGTAATTCTATAAAGTGCATCTCCAATACTTCTGTTGCTTTTTCATCTTCTCCTTTATATCTCATATCTACATATTCTTCTTTTTTACTTTTCTCAAACTTCATATGGGCTATTGGATGATAACTATTCCTTTTATATCTATTATAGTTTAGTATACTTATTACTATTGATGGTTTTAAGTTTTTGTAATCTTCTCCTACATTTATTTGTGTTGATATATTTTTACTCATATATATTGTGCTTCTGTTGTATATATTTCCTTCGTCTTTTACTTGCATCTCTATATCTATTAATCTTTCATCATCTAATTTTGCTCTTATATCTAACACGCTTCCTTTTCTTCTAATATATCTTTAGGTATTTCTGCATATATTACTTCTACATTTTTTAGATGTACATCTAGTATTGCTTCTAAAAAATCTCTTAATATTCCATTTGGACTACATTTTGTAAATGTACTTTTAAATATATAGCCATATAACAATGTGGCTTCTTTTATATCTACTTTGTTTTTTTCCCTTTCTTTCTTCCTTTCAATTATACAAAAATTTTTTCACTTTTCAATTATTTTTTATTATTAGATACGATTTTTCGTATATTGTATTTTTATTTTTTCATCTTTTAATTTCTTCATTTGTATAAAGTAACTAGTTGCGTTTTCTTTTTTAATCTTGGAAAATTTTAGATTAATTATTTTGAATTAAAATCTTTTGATTAAATTAATAAAATATTTTATATGTTTTATTTTACAATTATTTCCATATAATATCATTATATTTTTATAAATTATTTAATAATTCATGCGACAAAATTCATCATTTTTCTTTTTCATTAAATCTTACGATATATATATATATATACAGCCTCAAGGGTTTTAAGCATTTTTTTATTTCTTCCTTCCCTAATAATTATTAAATATCATTTTTAATTCTCATAATTTTATAAAGTTGGTATATTATATTTTTCTTACTTCTTCATTTATATACTTAATTATCTTACTTAATATTTCTTTATCTAAAACAAGTATTCCTCTTTCTTTAACAAATAATTTACTTCCAATTATTTCATCGTTTTTTAATCTTGGAATTAATTGAAAATGCAAGTGATTTCTTTTTCCATCACACATTGTACATAAATATACTTTTTCTGCATTTATTGTTCTTTTCAAAGCTTTTATGATTATTGGAATTATATTCATCACTTCTTTGCCAATATCATCAGGAATTTCTGAAATATCTTCATAATGATTTTTTACCAGTATTATTGTATGACCTGGATTTCTAGGATATTGTTCTAAAAAACATACAATTTTATCATTTTCATATATAATTCTTTCTTTAAAGCTTGGATAAATTCCTCCATATTTCATATTATAGCAAGTAGGACATATATTTTTTTCTTGAATTTCTTTTAATTTTTCTCTCCCCTCTTCTTTTATTCTTTTGTTTTCTTCATCCATAATTTTAAATAACATCATTATATAAACTCCTCCCATACTATATTAGCTAAATCTAATCCCTTTTTACTTAGCCTTATATTATTTATATCTATTCTTATTAAATCTTCTCTTACAAGTTTAGTTAATTCTTTATTAAATAAATAGAGTGGGCTTACATTAAATATTCTTCTAAATTCTGTTATATTTATACCATTTATTTTCCTTAATCCTAAAATCATATATTCCTTCATTTTATCTTCTTTAGATTGTTTTTCCTCTATTATAGTATTTTTTGCGATATTATCATTCGATATGTTTTCTATATACTTTTCTAAATCATCTATATTTTTATATCTTATATTATTTTCATATGAACTTGCTGATAATCCAAGCCCTATGTATTCTTCTTGATTCCAATAGCTTAAATTATGTTTTGACCTAAATGGTGGTTTTGCAAAATTAGAAATTTCATAATGTATATATCCATTTTCCTCTAGTTTTCTTTTTGTATACCAATACATATATCTTTCAGTTTCATCATCAGGTAATTCTAATACTCCATTATTTACCTTTTCTTCTAGTTTAGTATTAGGTTCTACTATTAGAGAATAAACTGATATATGATTTAAGTTTAATTCTATTAATTTATTTACAGTATCTTCTACATCATATATTGTTTGATTAGGTAATCCTATTATTATATCTGCACTTATATTATCTATTCCAGCTAATTTTGCTAAATTTACTGTTTGCAAAAATTGTTCATAGTTATGTATTCTTCCCAAGATTTTTAACAATCTATCATTTGCACTTTGTAGACCTATACTGATTCTATTTATTCCAATTTCTCTATATTTTTTCATCTTTTCTAATGTTACTGTTCCTGGATTTACTTCTATTGTAATTTCACAATCTTTTTTTATGTCAAAATTAATTTCAATTGTTTTTAATATTTCGCTAATATAGTTTTCTGAAATATATGACGGTGTTCCACCGCCTATATATATTGTTTTTGCAACTGGAAGATTTGCATAGTCTCCATTTGATTTTAGCCTTATCCTATTTCCTATATCTTGTATTTCTTTTTTTAAACATTTTATATATTTTTCTATAAGTTCATTTTTATTATCAAAAGAATTGAAATCACAGTAAATACATTTACTTTTGCAAAATGGTATGTGAATATAGATACCTATTTCTTTCATTTATTTTTTATCTCCTCCGCTAATGCCTCTATAGCTTTCATTCTATGATTTACTCCTGATTTTCCAATAGCTGGTTTTAGCATTTTTCCTAATTCTAATAAAGTAGCATTGGGGTTTTGAAGTCTTAAATTTGCTAATTCTTTTTCCTTTTCAGAAAGCTTATTAAACTTCTTTTTCTTTTTTATTAATTTTATTGCTTCTATTTGTTTTACAGATGTTTTTATAACTTTATTTAAATTTGCTGTTTCGCAGTTTACTATTCTGTTCACATTATTTCTTACATCTCTTATTACCCTTGTATCTTCAAACTCAAGTAGTGACTTTTTTGCTCCAACTAGTGCTAAAAAGTTAGATATATCTTCTCCATCTTTTATATATACTATAAATTTATTTCCTCTTATTATTTTTTTTGCATTTATATTAAAATGTTTTAACATGTTTTCTATTTGTTCAGCATATTTTTCTTTTCCAAACATTATTTCTAGATGATATTTATTTTTAGGATTTGTAATAGAGCCTGCTCCCATAAAGCTTCCTCTTATTATTGCTTTTGCTTCTTCTTCATTATTTATCTCACAGCCAAAATCAATTTTTTCTTTAGTTGTAATGCAATATTTATTTCCTATCATTTCTATTTTAAATTCATTTATTCCATTATTACTTAAAAGTTTGCTAAATCTATTAATATTGTATTCATTTTCTGTTATAAATCTTTTATCATTACTAGTAAGTAGATATCCTTGTAACTCACTTTTTACTATTTTTTTATTTGATAAATTATTTATTTTACTTAGTTCTTCTTTTACCTTACTTGAAAAGGATCCCATATTATCACCCTATCTCTATTTTCCATATCTTTTATACATTTAGAACCTTTAAACATTTTTTGTACATCTTCTTTTTGGTCATATCCTATTTCCATAATTAAAGTTCCATTTTCTTTTAAATATTTTTTTATATTTTTTCTGATTAATCTATAATATTCTAACCCATCTAATCCCCCATCTAAAGCAATATGGGGTTCTTTTTGTACTTCTTCTGGCAACAATTTTATTTCTTTACTTCTTATATATGGTGGATTGGTTACTATTAAGTCAAACTTTTCATTTATTTTTTCAAACATATCTGAGCAAATAAATTTAATTTGTACATTATGTTTTTCTGCATTTTTTCTTGCTACTTCTATTGCTTTTTTGCTTATATCTGATGCTATTATTTCTACTTTTTCTTTTAATATACTTTTTATACTTACTGCAATTGCTCCAGAACCTGTACATAAGTCTAATATTTTTATCTTTTCTTTATTTGTTTTTGATATTTCTTCGTGATTTTTATTTTCTATTTTATTTATTGCAACTATGACTAAGTTTTCTGTATCTGGCTGTGGAATTAATACATTATCATCTACATAAAATGTTAGTCCCATAAATTCTTGGCTATTTGTTATATATTGGAGTGGATATCCATTTTTTATTTTATCTGCATAGTTTATTACCTTTTTTTCTTGATTCTCTTTTAAATCCTTTTCAGAATTTATAATTATATAACTATCATCTTGTTTTAAAATATATTTTAGTAAAATTCTTGATTCTATATTATCTAAATTAAAATTATGTAAATAATTTATTGCTTCTTTTATTGTCATATTTTCCTTCTATCTATTAATCTACTAGATGATTAATTTAAATTCTAATATCTTATTCTACTCTTATAAATTTTATAATATTAGTATTTTCAATATTTTTTATCATTTTTCCATCATATATACTATTATTATTAAATGTATCTTCTAATGGCACATCTATATATGCAGTTGCTACAAACTTCTGATTATAGTAATTTATAATTGTTATTCTAAATGAGATTGTACACTTTATGTTATTAAGTAATATTCCTCCTTTTTTTAATAAACTACCATCATATATTAGAGGTGATGATATATCTGATATTTTAGTTTCTTCTTTCATATTTGAATTTACATACTCAAGTGTAATTGGATTTTGACAATTACTATATAGTTCTGGTTTTGCATAATCTACTTCTCCTGAGTTTATAATGTTGAAGTTAAGGCTATTATCTATTTTATTTTCTTCTATATTACTTAATTTTCCAAAATCATTTACATTTTTATAGTATAAAGAGGCTGTCCCTGTTTCTAATCCATTGAATTTAATATTATCTATTGTTAGACTTTTTATAGTATTTTCATAACTTATTCCTTCTTCTTCTCTATTATTAATATATAGTGCTATATCAGTATATTGAAATATATCTAAATCCCATATTGGTTTATTTGTTTCATTGCTTTTAGCATCTGCACTACTATACATATATATTCTATCTATGCTAAATATTGTTTCTGTATTTAACTTTGAAATTTTAGCTATATCTTCTGAAAATTCTTTATTTACCAAATATACGTTTAACATATATATTCCAATGAATACACATATTACAAAAATAACTAATAGAATTATAAGTTTTATAATAAATTGTTTTTTTTCTTCTTTTTTTATATCATCTATTATTAATGTTTTTTTCTTCATTTGCATTCCTCCATTTATTTTATATCACACTGCTTTCTTTTTTTCAATATGCTTTTTATATTCAATTTTTATTATTACATAGTTTTA
The DNA here is from genome assembly GCA_944390335.1 of uncultured Clostridia bacterium. Lineage (GTDB taxonomy): Bacteria > Bacillota > Clostridia > TANB77 > CAG-508 > CAG-793. The sequence goes on along the minus strand of CALXQA010000005.1, from coordinate 19,674 downwards.
ATTACTAATAAAATGACATATATTTATGTAAGAAATTTCTTAAAACTTAAATTATATTTCTTAAAACTTAAATTATATTTCTATTGATTTTTTTCATAAAATGTGATAAATTATAATTGTAATAAGAAGTTAATAATAATTTTCCCTGCGTGGTGCGTATAGATTGGAATTTTAGAACCAACATTTAGATTAAAGGGAGTCCGCCTTTAAATGTGGCGTGTACGCTTACTTTTAAGTGAGAAACCCAGGAGCATTTAACAAGACACCCACCTGTGAAAACAGGCTCTTAAAATTTCTCTCATCCTACGGCTAATGCGGGGATTTTTATTTTTTATTTTCATCTAATATTATTTTTCTTTTTAATATATTATTTTTTACTTCTCCTACTCCTATAAAATTTCCTTTATTATATATTTTTACAATCCCATTTTGTAATTTTACTTTTATTCCTACTCCATTGACAACCTTTTTATATTCTCCTTCTTTTAATTCATAACTACAGTTTTCTTTTAATATTTCTTCTATACTTAAAAATTTATCTTTTTGCTTAAGTGTAAATTTTCCCACTTTAGTTCTTCTTAAGTTTTTCATATATCCACATGTTCCAAGTTTTTCTGCTATGTCCTCACATAAACTTCTTATATATGTTCCTTTTGAACAATTTACTTTGTATTTTATTATTTTTGCACATCCATTTTGGTCTTTTTCAATGCCCAGTATTTTTATATTGTAAATATTAATTTTTCTAGGAGTCCTTTCAATTGTTTTCCCTTTTCTTGCTATTTCATATAATTTTTTTCCATTTACTTTAATTGCAGAATACATTGGTGGTATTTGATTACTTTCTCCTATAAATGTATTTAATATTTTTTCAATTTCTTCTATTTCTATTTTCTTAAGTTCTCTTTTTTCTATAACCTTACCTTCTATATCTCCAGTGTCTGTTTTTATTCCTAATTCTAATTCTACAATATATTCTTTATCATGTTCTATTAAATAATCTGATAATTTAGTGGCTTCTCCTATTAATACTGGTAGTACTCCTGTTGCCATTGGGTCTAATGTTCCAATATGTCCTACTTTTTTTATATTATATTTTTTTCTTACATCTCTTATTATATCAAATGATGTTTTTCCCATTTCTTTATCTACTATTAATATTCCGTTCATATCTCTTTTCCTCTATTTTTTTATTATTACATATATTTTACACAACTAAAGGATATGCTTAGTATATCGCATACCCTATAATTGATTTATTATATTATTTTAATTGTAACCTTATTTCTTTTAATAGTTTTTCTTTTATTTGTTCTGGTGTTCCCTGCATTGTAGCACCTGCTGCTCTTGGATGTCCTCCTCCTCCAAACATTAAGCATACATCTGATACATTTACATATTCATTTGCTCTAGTAGATACTTTAAATCCATCTTTTACTTCATGTAAAAATATTGATACTTCTACACCTTCTAGATTTTTTCCTTCATCTACTATTCCTTCATAATCACCTGTTTCTGCATTTACATTTTCTTCATCTTGCTTTGTAATATATGTAAATGTTACTTTACCATTTTCTAGTATTTCCATTCTATCTAATGCTATTTTTCTAAGTTCAAAGTTTCCTTTTGTATGTGTTGCAAATACTTTTTTATATATTTTAGAAATGTTTATTCCTGATGTTAGTAGTTCTGATGCAATTTCAAAAGTTTCTTTTGTAACTCCTGAATATTGAAATCCACCAGTATCTGTAATTATTCCTGTCATTAGACATGTACCTATATCTTGGTCTATTTCTATGTTATAGTATTTAAATAATGAATATAATACTTGGCTACATGCTGGTGAGCTTAAGTCTACATAGTTTAGGTCTCCATACATTGCATTTGTACTATGATGATCTATTACTACTTTTTCTTTAGCATCTTCAAAATAGTTTGCCCATCCATTTAGTAATTTAATTGTTGCACAGTCTAATGATATTGCTAAATCATATTCTTTTTTACTTCCTTCTTTTTTTACTTCATTTGCATTTGGTAAAAAATTAAATATTCTAGGAAGTTCTGGTATTATTACTTCTACATTTTTATTCATATTTTTTAATGCAGCATATACTGCTAAACTTGAACCTATTGCATCACCATCTGGATTATTATGTGTTAATATAATTATATCTTGGGCTTTATTAATCTCTTTTAATATCTCATCTAAACTTGACATATCTACTCCTTTTTTAAACTTTTAAGTATAGCATCTATTTTCTCCCCATTTTCAATTGAATCGTCATACTCAAATACTAATTCTGGAGTTATTCTTAAGTTTACTGTATGGGCTACTTCACTTCTTATATATCCTGCACTTTCTTTTAGTCCTTCCATTGTCTTCTTAAGATTTTTAGAATTTAGAACACTTACATATATTTTAGCATACTTAAGGTCTGGTGTTACCTTGACCTTAGTTACGCTAATCATTCCAGTTACATCTGGATTTTTTAATTCATAGTTTATTACTTGGCTAATGACTTTTTTTAATTCTTCATTTACTCTTCCAAGTCTATTTGTGTTTTTCATTATCTTTTTACCTCTTCTTTTACATAGGCTTCTATTATGTCGCCTTCTTTTATATCATTATAGTTTTCAATCTGCAATCCACATTCAAATCCTTTTGATACTTCTTTTGCATCATCTTTAAATCTTTTTAATGATATTAGTTTTCCATCATGTATTACTACGCCTTCTCTTATTACTCTTACTCCTGCATTTCTTTCTAATTTTCCATCAAGTACAAAACATCCTGCAATTGTTCCTACATTTGAAATTCTAAATGTTTGTCTAACTTCTGCATTTCCAATATTCTTTTCTACAAATACTGGTGCTAGCATTCCTTTCATTGCATCTTCTACATCTTCTAATGCTTGATATATAACTGAATATTGTTTTATTTCAACACCTTCTTTGTCTGCTAGTTGTTTTGCTGCTCCTACTGGTCTTACATTAAATGCTATTATTATTGCTTTTGCTGCTTTTGCGAGTTGAACATCTGACTCTGTTACTCCTCCTGCATTTGAATGTATAACTTTTACTTTTACTTCTTCATTAGATAATTTTTCTAAAGAACTTTTCATTGCTTCTGCTGTACCTTGTACATCTGTTTTTACTATTATACTTAGCTGTTTTAAGTCTTCACTTTCCATTTTTTCAAATAGATTATCTAATGTTACTACATCATTGTTTGCAATATTTTGTTCTCTTGATTTAAGTTTTCTCTGTTCTATTAAGTGTTTAGCTGTTTTTTCGTCTTTTACTTCATAGAATATATCTCCTGCTTCTGGAACTTCACTTAATCCTGTTACTTCAACTGGTGTAGATGGTCCTGCTTCTTTTACATTTTTTCCTTTATCATTTTTCATATTTCTTATTTTTCCTATAGCATTTCCAACTACAATTTTATCTCCTACATTTAATGTTCCTCTTTGCACAAGCATTGATGCAATTGGTCCTTGTGTTTTATCTAATCTTGCTTCTATAACTGCTCCTTTTGCTTGTTTATTAGGGTTTGCTCTTAAGTTTAACATATCAGCTTCTAATAATACCATTTCTAGTAAGTTATCTATATTAATATTTTTCAATGCTGATATTGGAACATATATTGTATCTCCTCCCCATTCTTCTGGCACTAAGTCATATTTCATTAGTTCTTGTTTTACTCTTTCTGGGTTTGCTCCTGGTAAGTCTATTTTGTTTATGGCTACAATTATAGGGATATTTGCAGCTTTTGCATGATTTATTGCTTCAACTGTTTGTGGCATTACACCATCATCTGCCGCTACAACTAATATTGCTATATCTGTTATTTGTGCTCCTCTTGCACGCATACTTGTAAATGCTTCATGTCCTGGTGTATCTAAAAATGTAATTTCTCTTCCATTTATACTTACTTTATATGCACCAATATGCTGTGTAATTCCTCCTGCTTCTCCTTCTATAACATTTGTATTTCTAATTGCATCTAAAAGTGATGTTTTTCCATGGTCAACATGCCCCATAACTACTACTACAGGTGGTCTTGCTACTAAATCTTCTTCTTTATCTTCTGAATCATCAAATAGTATGTCTTCATCTTTTATTTCTTCTTTTTTATTTGCAGTAACTCCAAAACTATCTGCTACTAAATATGCTGTGTCAAAGTCTAAATTTTGGTTGATATTTGCCATTATTCCTAAATCAAATAATTTTTTTATTACTTCTGCTGATGTTTTCTTAAGGTCTTGTGCTAAATCTTTTACAGTAATTTCTTCTGGAATTGTAATTTCTTTTAATTCAAATATTTTTTGTTTATTTCTTTCTTCGTCTTTTTTAATTTTTCTTTTATTTCTTTTTCCTCTTACAGTTGATAAATCATAATAATCAAGCATTCCGCCATCTTGTTCTTCAAACATATTAGAAAGTTTATCTACTTGTTTTAGATTTCTTAATTTATCTTCATTAAAGTCTTCTTCTAAATCTCCTCTTCTTGTTTTCTTTTTCTTGTTTTCTTCTTGATTATTATATCTATTAGCTTTTTGCTTATCTATTATTTTTGTACTATAATCTCTTTGGTTTGATTTTTCTGCTATTTCTGTAGTTATTATGTCTTTAATGTTTCTATCTATGTTTTTATTATTTAAAGGTTTTTTAAAATTATTATTAGAGTTATTATTTCTAAAGTTATTATTATTTTGATTTCTATTTGAATTATTTCTATTAAATCCATTTTGGTTTGCTACATTTTTATTATTAGAGAAGTTATTTCTATTATTATTACCAAAGTTTTTGTTTTGCCCATTTTGATTTCTGAAGTTATTATTGTTATAGTTATTATTTTTGTTCTTGCTCACAAAATCAATATTTGTGTTTTCTGCCTTATTACTTACATTATTCATTTTGTTTTCTTTATCCTGCACTGCATCCTTTTCTATTTTTTCTTCTTTTACTATCTTTTCTTCTACTATTTTTTTATTTTCACTATTTTCCTTTTTAGGTTCTTCTTTTTTCTCTTCTTTTTTTGGTTTTATTCCAAATAGTTCATTTACGGTTAGTGGTTTAGTTGGTTTTTCTCTATATACTATATTATAGTCTTTTTTTCTTTTTTGAGTAAATCCTAAGTCGGAAGTCTTTTTCTTTATTTCTTCTACTCTTTTTTTCTCTTTTTCTTCTTCATCTGCAATTATTACTTCTCTTCTTATTATTACTTGACCTGTTGTTTTTACTTCTTCTTTTTTGTCCTTTTTTAATATTTCTTCTTTTATTTTTTCTGCATCTTTTTCGTCAATTGCATTCAAATGGCTTTTTACATTCATTCCTAGTTTATTTGCAATTTCTATAACTTCCTTATTTTCAATATTTAATTCTTTTGCTATTTCATGTATTTTTATTTTTCCCAAATAAACTCACCTCCTATAACATTGTTTGTATTTTTAATTTTAATTATATATTTTTTCAACACTGCACCTCTTATATTCTCTTACTTTACATTTTATACCTTTTTTTATTTATTATTCCACTTCTTGTTTAATTTCTTCATCGTTTTGGTTATTTTCTGTATTCATTTCTTCTAGCATTTTTCTGAATTGTGATTCACTTTTTATATCTATTTTCCAGTTTGTTAATTTAGCTGCTAATTTAGCATTTTGACCACTTTTACCAATTGCAAGTGAAAGTTGATCATCTGGAACTATTACTTGTGCGAATTTTTCTTCATCATTTATATCTACTGCTAATACCTTTGCTGGAAGTAATGCTGCTGATATATATATTGAAGGATCTTCGTTCCATTCTATAACATCTATTTTTTCTCCATTTAATTCATTTATAATATTTTGTATACGTATTCCTTTTTGTCCTACACAAGAACCTACTGGGTCTATATTAGGATTAGGTGAATATACTGCTATTTTACTTCTTGAGCCTGGATCTCTTGAAATACTTTTTAGTTCTATTACTCCTTCATATATTTCTGGAATTTCTATTTCAAATAATTTTCTTACAAATTCTGTACTTGCTCTTGATAATACTATTTGTGTTGAGTTTTTTATTCCTCTTTCTACACTTATTATACAAGCTTTTATTTTATCATTTACATGATATTTTTCTGTAGGTATTTGCTCTTTTTTTGGCATTATACCTTCTATTTTTCCTAAATCCATTATTACAGCTCCACCATCTGCTTTTTGTACTAGTCCTGTAATAATTTCTCCTTTTTTATCTGCAAATTCTGAGAATATAACATCACGCGATGCTTCTCTTATTTTTTGTGTTATAACTTGTCTTGCTGTTTGTGCTGCTATTCTTCCAAATTCTTTTGGCATTATTTCGAATTCTACTTTGTCTCCTATATTATAATTAGTATTAATTTTTTGTGCTTCTTCTAAGCTTATTTCTTTTTTATTATCTGTTACTTCTTCTACTACATCTTTTTCTTGATATACATGCATTTGTCCATCATTTTTATCTAGTACTACTTTTACATTTTCATCATTACAATCATAGTCTCTTTTATATGCTACTACTAATGCAGATTCTATTGATTTCATTAAAAATTCTTTATCTATTCCATTATTTTTTTCAAGTTCATCCATTGCTATTAACAGTTCTGTAGTGTCAATACCTTTATTTACTATTTTTACTTCCTTTTTTTTCATTATTCTTCCTCCCAATTATATATAGTTTTTGCACTTGCAATATTTTCTATATCTATTTTTATATTATCTAAAATTATGTATTTTTTATTATATTCTTCTAAAGTTCCATCTATTATTTTTTTTCCTTCTACTGCTTTATATAAATGTACTTCTATTTTTTTTCCTATATTTTCTTTGTAGTGTTCTTCTCTTCTTAAATTTCTTTCTAATCCTGCTGATGATATTTCTAAATAATATTGCGATTTTATGTAATCTTTTTCGTCTAGTATGTCTGTAATACTATTATTTACCAATTCACAATCATTTAAACATATTCCTTCTTTTTTATCTATAAATATTCGTAAATAATTATCTTTTCCTTCTTTTTGATATATTACATCATACAAACTATATCCTAGATTTTCTATTATTGGTTTTACTAGTTCTTCAACTTTTTTTTCTAAAGTAGTCATATTTTTCCTTTCTATTACATAATGAAAGAGTGGATTTTGCCTCCACTCTTTTGCACGAACATTATGATGATATTATTATATACTTTAAATTAGCTTAAGTCAAGTATTTTTGATAATTTTTTTGTTATTTTTATTCGTTTTTTAAAACTTTATGCTCTGTCATTATATATATTATTTTTTTTATAATATTATTTAGTTGCTTTTTATATAACAAAAATTTATTTTTAACATTTTTTGTTAATCTTTTTTGCATTTTTTACTTATTTTGGTAATCATTTTAAAAAATATGTTATATAATATAGCTACCTTGCTTTGTATTCGCACTCTTTAGTAGGTGCATACATGGATAAATTTTCCATGTACAATAGCATCATAAGAGAGGAGGATATAAAATGAACAAATTAAAAATACCAGAGAACCATAGTGGAATCAGTAAAACTCTACGTCTTCCAGACAATGTAATCGATGATGTTCAAAAACTAGCAGATAATAAAAACCTTTCTTTTAATAGAACAGTTATCGCTTTACTAAAATATTCTCTTGAAAATTTAGACGATACAGATATGGAGTTATTAAAGAAAAATGGTTAAGGGCTTTCCCTTAACCTCTTTCTTTTTTCTTATTTTTATTTATCTTTGTATATGTTTATATTATGTAGTCAAATTATGTATATTGTTTAATACACAAATATATTACCAAAATTATTTGTAAAATTAAAATAATAGGAAAACCAAATTTAAAGTACCATTTCTTAGTTTTATGTCTAAATATATACATTCCAGCTATACCACCAATACTACCTCCTAAAATTGAAAATACAAATAGAGTTTTTTCACTTACTCTCCAATCTCCAATTTTAGCTTCATGTTTATCCCACCACATTATCAAAAATGTAAGTATGTTTATTACTAATAAATATATAATAATATTTTTAGTTGTAAATATAGCATATGCAAGTTCATTTAAATCTATCATAATTTCACATCCTTTATGATATATAGTACCACAAGGAATGAATATTTACAACTGTTATACATTATGTTTTATAGATATAAAATAGTCCTAAATGAAATATAATCATCACTATAACTTGTATAAATATTGTAACGACGAGCTGTGTAAAGACTTCCATTATCATAATGACCACCTCTATCAACACAAGGATTGTCTCTATCAGTACAAGTCTCAGTACTCCATTCCAATACATTTCCTGCCATATCATATATATTACATCTTTTATCTGTATTATTATCTGATTTTAATATGCTTTCTCCGGTTAATAGTTTGCCGACTTCTGTATTTACTCCGGATTCTTTTGAATAATCTGAATCCTCACTAAATGTCTGTATAAAAACTATTGCAGTATCCCATGTATAACTATTTATTAAGTCACTTTGAAAATTCAAATTTTTACTATATAATTCTTTAGCTAAATTAGCCGCATCTGTCTGAGTTATTCCAGTATATACTTGTGTTCCTTTTTTAACTTTCATTTAATTCTCCTTTGTATTCTTTCTTATTCCTTCATTTCAATCTATGGTTCAACCAAAAAAGCCCGTCCCCAATGGTTGATATTATCCTTTATTAGATGATATATGTATATTTTGAATATCTGCATTTAGCTCTCTTTGAACTATATTTTGTATCTGAGCCACTTCTTCTGTTGTTAAGTTTTCCTGTTCTGTTACTACATTAATACTTGGTTCATTTATAAATACTATAACATTTTTAAATCCTTTTGTTGCAAGTAAATTTTCTACAATCATTATTGCATTTTTTGTATCATTTATATTCTTTATTTCATTTTGTGCTATTCCTTTTTGATCAGATGGTATTTTTTCGTTTTCTAATATATTTTGATATGATTCTAACATCTGTGAGTACATTGTTTCTCTTTCTAATTTTGATTTTGTAAAATAATCTGAAGTTTCTTTAGAATTAGTAGTATTTGATGAAGTTTCTACTACGTTTTCAGTTATATTTTCACTTGAGTTTTCATTTATGACATTATTTATTATATTATTTTCAGCAGTATTATTAATTATATTTTCTTCCATACTAGTTTCAGTATTTATACTATCATTTACATTATTATTTACACTATTATTATTATCATCGTTTATCATTTCATTTGCTACTTCATTACTATTTATATTATTATCTTCACTTTCATTTGTTATTAGATTACTACTTTCTTGGACATTAGCACTAACTAGTTTGGCATCTCCTAATTCTGCTAAAAGCATGTTTTCATTTTCATGATTATTAGTATAATTCATATAACCTGCTGTCATTAACATTAATGCAATTGCTAATATTACTACTTGATTTTTCTTTAAAATCTTGTTTATTTCAATTTTATCATTTTTCTTGTTTTTGAAAAGATTTTCTTTATTTACTTTACCTTTATTAGAATCTTCGTTTTTATTCTTTTCTTTTTCATTATCTAAAAATCTTCTTATCATACCTACTCTCCCATCTTAAACACTTGTATTTTATGAGTTGCAAGTCCAGTTGCCGCTTCAACAGCTTGTATAATACTAGCTTTAACATTTGCATCATCTGCTCCTTGTGCTGTTATTATAGCTCCTTCTATTTTAGGACTTATTATATTTTTAGTTATTGGTTCTTTGTTTCCACTTCCATCTTCTTTAAATATAACTTCTTTTTGACTATCTTTTTCTGATATAGTTCTACTACCACCACTACTATCTGTTTCTGTAGTATTGCTATCTTTTGTATTTTCATTATATATTGGTACATAAGTACTTGTTTCTGAATATGTAAGTAATACTTTGACATTTCCTACTCCATTTATATTAGATAAAATATTAGCAAGTTTTGTTTCTATATCATCTTCTTTAACTTCACTTGATACCTTTTTTACATCATTATAATTTTCTGCTTGTGGTGTAATCTCTTTTTCTTCTTTATTATTACCATTCCAAATATAATTAATTGCTACAATGGTAATTATTAAAATAATTATAAATACCACAATGTTTTCAACTTTCTTTTTACTGTTAGCTTCTTTTTTAGAAAACATATTTTTAAATTTATCTAGCATAAATTCCTCCTTAGTTTATATTTATATTTTTTTCTTCTACACCATAAGTTTCACTTAAGTATTCTTTAAGCTTTTTTTCTTCACTAGTAGGTATACCTTTGACAACTTGTTCTTTTACAGTATTTTCTTTTTCACCTATTTTTATTTCATTTACTATAACTGTATTTATATTACTTACATTTGCATTACCTTTTTTACTATCATTTTTACTTTCTTCTTTTTCTTCTTTCATTTCATAAATCCCATTAATTGTTAACTTGCTTATATCGTAATTTTCCTCTATATTAATATCAATGCTTTTACATCCATATCCTTTGTTTTTGAGTTTTGAGATTACATCTTGTTTTAAGTTTGAAATATAAATATCATTTATATCATTTTGTGTATTTGTTTCAAAACTATTTGTATTTTGTGTAATATTTAAATTAAAACTTTCTAAATTTAAGTCTATATTTTTTCCTACTACTGGACTGATTACTGAAAAAAGTACATATACTCCAATTACTACTTTTATATACTTTTTACTTTTACCTTCTGGAAGTAGCATTTGTATAATAATTCCAATTACAACCGCAAATATTATTTGCTGTGCCCAAGAACTAATAAATGAAACCATTTTTTACTCTCCTTATCCATACATAAGCCCGCTATTTGAGATTTTCATTACTATTGCAATTCCTATTATCAGTAATACAGTCATAGCACACATTACAGCTAAAAAGATTTTAAAAGTCCCTCCCATTTGTTCCATTATTCCTATAACTTTTTCATCTGCTACAGGTTCACAAAGTGCTGAACCTAAATAATATGTAATACTTAATATTGCAAGTTGCAATATTGGTTTTATGCATATTGCAATAATAACTATTATTCCTACAACTCCTACTGCATTTTTAATAATATTACTACAACCCATAATTGTATTTACTGCATCTCCCAAAATACTACCTACTACTGGAACAACTGATGAAATTGCTGTTTTTGCTGCTTTAGCAGTAACTCCATCTATACTAGATGTAAGACCTCCTTGCAGAGATGTAAAACTTACAAATAAAGTAAGTACTGTTCCTAATATCCATACCATACTAGAGTTAAGAAATTTTGAAAGTCTTCCTACTTGTGCTTGGTCTGATATTTTAGATATGATTCCTAAAGCTGTTGATACTAGTATAATTGGAATTAATATATTTGTCATAAAGTTGCTTATAAATGTTATAATTAAAAGAAGTATTGGTTCTAACATTCCTGATGATACGATATTTCCCGTTGTTATCATTAGTGTTATCATTAGTGGAATTAATGTATTTGCAAAACTTGTCAAGTTTTGTACTGCAAGTTTCATTTCTGTTATTATATTTGAAAAGTTAGTCATAATTAATGCGACTATTAATATGTATTCAATATAGTAGGCAATTTTAGAAACATTTTCATTTCCTAAATTTTCACTAATTGCTTTTAATATACTATGTATAATTACTATTATCATTACACTTACAATCGTTGATAATGCTTCTTTTATATTTTCTCCTAAAAGTGTAAATATAACATTTAGTATCATGGAACTATCTAGTTTTCCACTAATACTAGCTGTAAATAATTCTTGTATATCAATTTCTTCAAAAGTATCTTTAGTATATTTTTCTGAATCTTCTAAAAAAGTGGATATTCCTAATGAATCTGCTTGTGAAGATATTATATTTTCTTGGAGTTCAGCTTGTACTTTTGGAGCTGGCAATAAAGAATAAATTATTATTACTAATAAAAAAGTAATATAGTATTTTTTCATTTTTTCCTCTCTATCATGGTAATATTTTAACTACTGTATCTATTAGTGCATTTATTATTGGTATTGAAAGTGATATTATTAATATTTTTCCCCCAACATCTACTTTACTTGCTATTGCACTTTCTCCTGCATCTTTGCATATACTAACTGCGAATTCTGTAAGTATAGCTATTCCTGTGATTTTTAATAATATCATTAAAAAATCGCTATTAATACTTGTTTTAGAAGATATACTATTAATCATATCTATAATTCCAGATAATGTACCTGAGGCAATAGTTAATATTAATACTCCTGCAATTATTGAAGCATATATTGCAAATTCTGGTCTATATTGTTTAAGAATCACTATTATTATTACTGCTATAAATGCAATTCCTATTATTTTAATAATATCCATAACTTAAACCTTTCTTTATAGATATTTATAGATTAAACATAGTTCTAACAGTAGAAAATAGAGAACTTACTTCTTTTATAACCATAGTAAGTACTATTATAAGTCCTGCTAAAGTTGTCATCATTGCTTGGTCTTCTCTTCCTGCTCTTACTAAGACTTGATAAAGTACTGCTACTAATATTCCTATAGCTGCAATTTTAAATAATAAATCTATACTCATAAAACTATCTCCTTTTCATATTTAAAAATAATTTTTAAATTAATACTATTACAATAGCTAGTCCTACTGTTACTCCTAATGTTTTATATAATTTTTCGTTTTTGTTTTTTTCATTTTCTGCTTCTTTTATTTGTACATCTAAAAATTTACTAGTTAATCTTATTTCACTTACTTGTCCATCTATATCTGTTCTTCCTAACATTTTGGCTAAGCCTTTTATTATATCTTTGTCTTCATTAGTTAAGCTACAGTTACTAATATTTACAGAGTTTTCCCAAGCTACTCCTGCATTTTCATTTTCCATATTTCTTGATGCTCTTAAAAATATCTCCCCTATATTAGGTTTTAGTTTTTTTGATATTTCTTCAAATACATCTGGTATTGGCTCATATGTAAATTTTATTTTTTCTTCAAAATAGTTTAGTCCTTTTCTTAATTCCTTTAGTTCATTTACTCTAGTCGTATACCTTTTTGAAATTATTACACCTATATAGCTTGTACCAACTAAAATAATGCCTAAAATTATGTACTTAATAATTATCATCTTTTCACCTCTTCTTTTGTTTATTAATAAATATATTCATAAGTTTAAATTTTAGACCAATATTTCATTTGCATTTTTATACATATTTTTATCTAATGTGTATATCTTCTCTATTTTTCCTCTATTTTCTAAAAATATAATCTTTTTAAATAATTTTTCTTCATATAATTTATTTAATGTTTTATTTGCTCTTAATTCTGAAATATTTGCACCATGTGCTGTAAATATTCCTTTTACTCCTGAGCAAATTCCATAATTAATAGCTTCTAAATCTTCTTCTTGTCCTATCTCATCTGCTACTATTATTTGAGGTGCCATTGTTCTTACAGCTATTTTCATTCCTATACTTTTACTTACTCCGTCTAATACATCTGTTCTTAGCCCCACATCATTTTGTGGTATTCCTTTATACATTGATGCAATTTCTCCTCTTTCGTCTATTAATGAGATTGTAAATCCTTTATTACTTATATTTCTTACTAAGTCTCTTAGCAAAGTCGTTTTTCCACATCCAGGTCTTGATACTATTAGTGTGTTGTTTACTTTATCATCTACTATTACTTCTTTTATTATTTCATTACTTACTCCAATAATTTCTCTAGCTATTCTAAAGTTTAAAGAAGATACATAATTTACATTGTTAATTTTTCCGTCTTTCATTGCTACATTTCCAGTAATTCCTACTCTATGTCCTCCAGCTAGTGTTATATATCCATCACATATTTGACTTTGATATGAATATATAGAGTTATTACATAGGCTTTGAAGTATATTTACTATTTCTGTTTGATTTACTATATGGTCTAGTACTTGTTCTCTATCTGAATACTTTAAAATAACTGGTCTATTTACTCTTATTCTTATTTCTTCAATATTATTTTCATCTATCATATAACATATATCTCTTGAAAGTACTCTTGTAACTGAACGTAAATCTGGCATATATACCTCCTATAACTTGTCTTTTGTCTATTAATTAATAAAAAAATAAGTAGCTATTATTATATATATGCTACTTATTTTCTTTTATTACTATTTATATATTTCTATTTTTATTCTGCCCAATTATGATATACATTCATTACATCATCTAAGTCTTCTAGATTATCTATTAACCTTTGCATTTTTTCTGCTGCTTCATCATCTAATTCTACAGTAGTTGTAGGTACTTCTATTACTTCTGCTTGTTCAAATTCTAACCCTTCTTTTTCTAATGCTTCTCTTACTTTGGAAAAATCTTTTGGGTCTGTTGTTATCTCATAACATTCATCATCTGCTGTAAAATCTTCTGCTCCACTATCTAAAGCAAGCATCATCATATCATCTTCTGAAAGGTTTGTTTTTGTCTTATCTATTACAATTACTCCTTTTTTATTAAATAAATATGATACACAACCACTTGTACCTAAATTTCCTCCTGCTTTATCAAATATATGCCTTACATCTGCTGCTGTTCTATTTTTGTTATCTGTACTTGCTTCTACAATAACTGCTACTCCATTTATTCCATATCCTTCATATGTTATTTCTTCATATGTTTTATTGTTTCCTTCTCCTGATGCTTTTTTTATTGCATTATTTATTGTATCATTAGGCATATTATTTGCTTTACATTTAGCAATAACATCTTTTAATTTAGAATTACTTGTCGGATCAGGGCCTCCTGCTTTTACTGCTAATAGTATTTCTCTTCCTAGTTTAGTAAATATTTTTCCTCTTGCTGCATCTGCTTTTCCTTTTTTGGCTTGTATGTTATGCCATTTACTGTGTCCTGACATGACTAATTCCTCCTTAATTTCTAAATTTTTAATATTTTTTATTGGCACTTTATTAATTCTAAAATATTTTACCATATTTTTTCTGGTTTGTGTAGTATTTTTTGTAAATTGCCAAGATAAATTTAATTTTTTTAAGTATAATATTGAATTCGTAAAGATTAAGAAAATTTCGAATTTATTAAATCTATTTAGCAACTTCCAATTTTTTATTAAATTATAAGTTTCTAGCTATACTTTCGATTTTGCTAATACTTACAGGTGTATAATGGATTACATCACAAGAAACACATATATGATTTTTCTTATCAAACTTCTCATCTAGTGGCTTATCATGTATGTGTCCAAAAACATTTACTTGCTTTTCTCCTAGTTCTTCACTTGGTGCATGTGTTAATAATAAATTACCTAAAATAATTTTCTTTTTATAGACCTCTAAGAATCCTATTTCTTTCCAAGCACTTATTCCAATTTTAAAATCATGATTTCCTCTAAGTAATATTTTTCTTCCATTTAAACTTTCTACCAATCTTTTTACTTCTTCAAACTTTCCAAAACCTACATCTCCTAAATGGTATACTGTGTCTGTTTCTTTAACAACTAAATTCCATTTTTCAATTATGTATTTGTTCATTTCATCAGTATTTTTAAATGGTCTATTACAATATTTAATTATATTTGCATGATTAAAATGTGTATCAGCTATAAAATATATCATTATTATTCTCCTCGTATAATATATTTTAATGTTTTTTCGTTTTTGCGACAAACATACGACAAAGGTGCGACAAAATATATAATTAGTCTCATCTTCTATTTTCTAATAATTTTCCAATATCCATTTTTATCAGCACCTACTCTTTTTATTATCCCTTTTTCTGTTAATTTTTTCAAATTATTTGATACAGATGTAACGGATATTCCAACTTTTCCGTGATAATTCTGATAATATTATATTGGGATCTAAATTTATCAATTCTAATATTTTCTTTTGATTTATAGTCAATTTACTTTCAACTTTACTTTCAACTTTACTTTCAACTTTACTTTCAACTTTACTTTCAACTTTATTACTTAAATCCTTTACAGTATTTTCAATTAAAGCTTCTAAATTTTTTCTATAGAAAACGACAAAAAATGCTAGTTTTCTATCTTCAAAATCAACTCTTAAATTTTCTTTTTTACAAACATTATATATTTTTCTTAATCCAGTTCCCCATGTTTCGATTTCTCCTGACAAGTAAAGTATTTTTACTATTAATGGATTCTTAGGTCTTGACGGTTCTTGCTTATTTATATAATCATTTGGTGTTGCTTCCTCTGTAAAGTGTCCAGGGTTATCAATTTCTATTCTATTACTATAAATTGCAATATTTACACTATATGGCTCCTCCCAAGAACGATGTCCAAAGGCATTGCATAATGCTTCTCTTATAGCTGTCGTTGGAATTTCTGCTACATCTTCTCTTGCAAAACCCTGTATTAAAATTCGCACTCCATCTTATATTTTTACTTATATATTGTTCTCCTATATCTATTAATTTAAAGATATTTCCACTATAGTCTTGCATATCTAAAAAAGTTGACTTTTCTTCTGTTGCAAAAATTGCACACCTTAAATCACCATTTGGACTTTTTCCAAATAAAACATTGCCTGCATTTTTAATTTTTCCATTTTTATCTATCAAATTTAATATTTTTAAAATTTCTTCTTTATTAGTATATTTATAATTTATTCTACTTTTTCATTTTCTTCTCCCATAAAGTCCTCCTTAAAATATTTTAGCATAATGATATCATATATTTCTCTTCCATATACATATGTATTTTTTCTTTTTTAATTCTATAAAAATATATTTTTTAATTGTAGGATAAAATCAATTTTTTTTGACATTTAGTTTAACTTATATACTATTTATTTTAATTCTAAAAATTTTTTATAATCTTCTTTTGAAAAATCTATTGTAGGAATTATTATTTTGCAGTTAACCATTTTTTCAAATTCATCTATAGTAACCCATTTAGAATCAACTACCTCTCCATCTGTATAACTTAGATTTTTAATTTCTAAGTCCTTTCTAAATATCCATATATCTTTAAAGTCCTTTGCATCATCATCTCTTAAAGTTTTATAGAAAATAGCATCTGACTTATTAAAAATAATTCCTAATTCTTCTCTTATTTCTCTTAGTATTGCTTGTAAACTATTTTCACATTTTATGCAAGAGCCTCCCGTAGTTTCCCACATATTGGGATATTTTTTCTTAAATTTTGAACGTTTGTTTAATAATATTTCTCCCTTAGAGTTTATTATAACAGCTTCTACTACTAAATGATATTCTCCTTTTTTTAATTTTTCATTACTATGTCTATCAATTACTTTTCCTGTACATTTTCTATTAACATCATACACGGTCCATAATTCCATTATTATATACTCCTCATATTTATTAGCAACTTTATTTATTTGCCTAATCTTTTATTTAAAACTATAAATTTATAATAAATTTTATAATAGATTCTTCATTTTTCCCTATTTGTTCCACTACAATATTATCTATTATTGTTTCAAATTCTTCATTAAGAACTACTTTCTCATTAGGATTGTTCGTATTTCCCAGAGTTATATGTGGCTCATAATTATATTTTTTTATATCTATATCTTTTAATATATTGGTATAAATTCTATGATTAATTTTATTTATGATTTCTTTTCCTTCTTTTATATTCAAGAAAATATAATATGTGTTAATTCTGTTATCTTTTTTTAAAGTTATGCCTTTACATTTTATTTTGAAAGGGTTAATATCTTTAGTAATACTTAATAATTGTCGCTTTAGTTCTTCATTAGAAATATTACTTTTAAATGGAAATGCTAAAGTTATATGAGGTTCTATTATATTAAATAATTCATCGTATTTTTTTCTTATCTTTTGTATTTTATTGATATTATTAAATTTTGGCATAAGTAATATATCTCTTTTTCCTTCATTTTTATAATTCATAAAATAACTCCTAAATTAATTATTATACTCTACTTTCTAATTTTAACAATTCTATCATTTTGCATCATCTTCTTGTATATCATCTATCTTTAATGTAAATCCATATCTAACACTATTAAGTTCTTCTTTTAACCTAAAACAAGTATCTAAATCTATATCATATGTATTAGCAATCATTAAAATATAGTATAAAACATCTGATAATTCTTCTTCTATAGTTCCTTTAATGTTATTTTCTTCCATTCTCTGCTCTTTTCTAATAGCTTCTGCTAGTTCTCCTACTTCTTCTATTAATTTTAGAAAGTACCTTTTAGTATTTTTCATATCTTCTGGTTTTGCTTTCTTGTACTTTTCTTTTAAATATCTTTGCATTTTCTTTATTGTTAAGTCCATAAAATCTCCTATTCTCTTAAAATTTTAGTATATAGTTCTATAAGTGATATAAATAATACTTCATTATCATTTATTTTAATATCAAATATTGTTTTAGTTTTACGTCAAGTTTACTTTTTGCATTAAAAAATACTTTGTTGATCACCTTGTAAAATCTCAAAATTCATATTATCCATATCATCTTCAGTTCTAAATTCTTTTTCTACAACCACAGACCTTTTATTTCCATTGTAATATTCATGTTTTAAAACATAATTAACTTCAAATTTAGAAACAATTTCTTTATTAATATTATGTCCAATTGAACATTATCCTCCTTTAAAATTTAAAACATAATATTCCATAAGAACAACCTTACATAATAATATAATTTATATCTTCTTTACAATCTCTAAAGCAATATTTAAACATTGTTTTAATATAACAGTTCTATCTTCTGCTAATGTTTTCATATTCCATGTATCACCTTCTAAAGTATCATCAGTATATAAAAATTGATATGCTTTAAATCCTCTTGATTTTGCTACTGCCATAATAGATGCACATTCCATTTCTACTACTTTGCATCCTCGACTTACCCTATCTTTCAACTTATCTTTTGTTTCTTTATATAATGCATCAGTTGTCCATGTCTTAGTTAATTCATAAGGAATTCCATTCTCTTCAAAAATCCTAGATAATTCTGTAGCTGTACCAATTTCAACAAAGTCTGAAATTGGTATATAATGATAACTTGTCCCCTCATCACGATATGCTTCAATTGGAATAATAAAAGCTCCTTTTTTTAAATTCGAAGTTAGTTCTCCACAAGAACCAAAGATAATAAAAGTTTCAACTCCCCTTGCATGTAATTCTTCCATCATAGATGTAGTAGCCGGTCCTCCAACTAATGTTCTATATACTATGACATCCTTTCCTTCTATTTGAGTTTTATATATTTTGATTGTTTCCCCACAAACATACAGTTCACTATATTCTTCAAAATTATTGCTATTTTTTACAACTTGTATCAATTCTGTTTTAAAGCAAGTAATTGCAATTGGCGGAAGTCTCTTCTGCCCAGTTGTATACATTTCTGCTTTAACAATTTCTTCACTTTCATCGTAAGAATCTATTATACTCATAATTTCTCCTACATTTCTAATAATTTATCTTTTTCTATCATATGCTACACATAATTAAATTATATCATATAAACATTCTATTATCTTTAACCAAAAAATTGTAGGGATGATTATTTACTTTTTTAGTCCTTGGTTATTTTTATTTTTTTCAGTGTTATACACATATCTATAAATTTCTCCCCATGAATTTACTTCTTTTAAATACTTATTTTCTTCTAACTTTTGTTTTTT
>CALXQA010000004.1 GCA_944390335.1 uncultured Clostridia bacterium | reverse complement strand
GTAAGTTAGATAAGGCTCAAAAATTAGGAGTTACAGTTATTACTGAACAAGAATTTGAAAATATGATAAAATAAAAATGAATAAATATAGGAGATATAATGGAAGGAAAATATACTTTTAATAAATTTTCTAAAGATTTAGATGATGGATACAAAATATTATTTAACTATGTAAGAAATAGATATGTAATATATAAAGTAAGAGAAAATTGCTATATGCAAGAATTAGTAGAACAAATGAGTAAAAATCCAGTCCCTGAAAAAGCAATGATAACTACAAAAGCTATAAAACAAATATTTCCATTTATGGAAGAAATAGAATATAAGCAAGTAAATTAATAATCTAAGGAATTAAATATTATGGAAGAAAACAATAATGAAGAAAAAGAATATAAAATAGAAGATGCAGAGGCTAATTCAAATAATAAAGAATTTATGAAACAAGCACTAAAAGATAAGGCAGCATGGGTTTTAGCTTATGCATCTGATAAGATATTTAGTGATAAAGAATTAATGCTTGAAGCTGTAAAAGTAGATGGGCAATTACTTTATTATGCAAGTAAGGAACTTAGAGATGATAAAGATGTAGTTTTAGCAGCAGTACAAAATAAAGGAATAATTGTAAAATATGCAAGTCATAGATTAAGAGGAGATAAAGATGTAGCTTTAGCTGCAATAAAACAAAGTAAAAAAGCAGAGATATTTCTAACAGACGAAATAAGACAAGATGAAGAGATTAATAATATTTTACATCCACCTGAAGAATAAAAATTTGGATAAAAATATTTAAGCCTAATTTTTACTTGAATATACTTAAGTAAAAATTAGGCTTTTGTATTAATCATGTATTGAATTTTATTATATTCTATAACCCAGAACTAGGCTGAACATATAAAGTTTTTTGATTAGTGTAAATAACATATCCAGGAACGCTAGAGTTAGGCTTTTTAACATATTTTATTAATGTATAATCTACAGGAACATTAGAAGAAAACTTAGCTTTACTATAGTATGCAGCAAGACTAGCGCATTTTTCTAGAATATCTAATTTAGGCATATCTCCATTATTCCTTAATATAACATGGCTTCCTGGAATATCTTTTGCATGAAACCAGTAATCATTGTCATTTGCAAGTTTAGTTGTCAAATAATCATTTTGTTTATTGTTTTTACCAACTAAGACAGTATATCCATCTATATTTAATCTTAGATAATTGTCTAAGCTAGAGATTTCTTTAGACTTTTTAGAATTAGTATTTTTTATGTGGTCATTAAATAATATACTTTCAGAAATTTCCTCATAAATATTATCAAGAGCATCATAAGTATCAGCATTACCAATGGCATAAATCAAGCTTTCTATATAATCTAATTCTTTTAATGCATCTTTTTTCTGAACATTTACTATTTCTAAAGTATTTTTCAATTTACTATATTTTTTAAAATATTTTTCAGCATTTTGCGAAGTAGATAAGTTATTATTAATAGGTATTTTTATTAAATTGTTATTATCATAATAATTTTCTAAAGTAACAAAATTATCAGTAATATTAAGAGTATTTATTCTATAAATATTAGCAATTAAGAGTTCACCATAAATTTTATACTTGTCTAAATCATTACAAGATTCAATTTTAGCATTAATGTTGTCAATCTTTTTAGTAATTTTATCTAATGTAAGATTTATTATTTTTAATATATTATTTTTGTAAGATTTATATAATTCCTCACATGATTTTAAGTAATAAAAATCATCTATAAACTTATTTATTTGTAAACAATTTTTCTCTTTATAATTATCATCTTTTTTATGCTCGGCAATATCATTTCCTTGATATAAAAACAAAGAATAACTATTTTTATAGTTATCACAATATGTGTTTTTGTATTCTAATATTTTATATATATATTCATAAACTTCTTTTAGATTTTCTTTATTAACTGTATTTGATATTTTCAATTTATCAACCGTGCTTTGAACAAATAGTTTACTAATACCTATAAATGTATTTGATATTAATGTATCTATTACATGAATATCTTTATTTAAAGAAATTTCTAAAAAATCATTTAAATTAAGTGATAAAAAATCAATTTTATCATTTTTAGGATATATATATTTTCTAGCAGGCATAATACTTCTTGAAGTATCTGATAAATCCTGTAAGTCATGCCTTTTTAGAGCATCTATAATATATAATTTATCATTTACAAGCATTATATTACTATATCTACCCATAAGTTCAACAATTAAAGTTCTAATGATTTTATCATTCATTTCATTATAGCATTCAAAATCTATGAAACAGATTCTTTCTAATCCATTTGTATATATTCTAGATACTTTACTGTTTATTAAATATTTTCTAAGAAGCATACAAAAATTAGGTGCTGAATATGGGTTGGGTTTTAAATTTTTAGTAAGATTTATTCTATAAGCATTTGCATTAATATTTATATTTAGATTGTATGTTTTACCATTTGAATATATATTAAGAATAATTTCATCATTATTTGGTTCGAATATTCTATTTACTTTTCCATTTATTAATATTTGTAATTCATTTACAATAGAATTTAAAATTAATCCATCAAAAGCCATATATAAACCTCCAAAGTTATGTTTATATAATATCACATATGTATATAAACTTCAATAAATATTTAAAAGGTAATAAACATAATTAATATAAATCAAGAAAAATGCCAAAATGTATTGACATTAAGCCATTTTATAAATATAATACTAATGAAAATACACTGGAGGTATACATATTAAAAAATGACAAATGGCAACGTATTCTTTTCAAAAGAAGTTTATGAAGACATGACAGATGAAGAATTAATAAAAAGGATAAAAGCTGAAGATAAACCAGCTTTGGATTTTTTGATTAATAGATATAAAGAAGTTGTTAACATGAAAGTTAGTAAATACTATTTAAATGGAGCTGAAAAAGAGGATATTATTCAAGAAGGATTAATAGGTTTATATAAGGCTATTAAAGGTTTTAATCCTGATAAACAAAATTCTTTTAAAACATTTGCTAACCTTTGTATTGAAAGACAAGTAATAACAGCCATAAAGGGTTCTAATAGACAAAAACATATGCCTCTTAATTCTTATCTTTCTCTAAATAATTCTAATTATGAAAATGAGGATGGTGAAGAGGAAGGTCAGTTAATTGAGATTCTCGATGCAAATACTATAGAAGATCCTTTAGATACTGTGACGAAAAATGAATATTATAAAAAGATTGAAAAAACAATGGATGAATCTTTAAGTGATTTTGAAAAAAAGGTTTTGTCTAAATTTATTGATGGACAAAGTTATATTCAAATTGCACAAAGCCTTAATTCACCAGTTAAATCTATTGATAATGCTATACAGAGAATTAGAAAAAAGGCTATTAAAAGTTTAGATGGTGAGTAATTAATAAATAAATAAAAATGAAAAAGCATCCAAGATATTATATATCTTAGATGCCTTTTTTTGACTTAACTAAAAATCGTAAATAAATATTATAAAAAAATTATCCATTTATAATATTAAAAAGAATGAAAAACTTAAATGTAGAATATAAGATAATAATAAAAATGGATAATAAAAAGATAAAATTTCTAAAGTTAAGTTTAATTTTATTTTTTTCATGTTTAATTAAATAGCGATTTAGATTATTTCCAGCTAAATAATCTAAACTTACATTAAATAATGAAGCAAGTTTAATAAAATTATCTAAATCAGGTTTACACAATCCAACTTCCCATTTAGATATTGCTTGTCTAGATATACCAAGTTTATCAGCTAATTCATATTGTTTCCAACCTTTTTTTACTCTTAAACTTATTAAAATTTCTTTAAATTCCATAATATATTTCCTTTAAAAACTTTGTGAATTACTACTAAATATATTCTACTGGTTATATAGCCAATAGTCAATATGTATATAGTAAAATATAATATTTTAAAATAGTAATGGAAAGAGTTTACAAATATGGTAAAAATTGAAGTAGAAAATGGATATTATTTATTTAAACTAGATGATGTTTTAAAACAAAGAAATATTAGCATAAATAAATTAATGAGGGATACTAATACGGATTTTAAAGTAATAAAAAGAATTATGAAAGGTGATGTGGTTAAAATTGATATATTTGTTTTAGATAGATTCTGTAGTTATCTAAAATGTGATGTAGATGAATTAATAGAATATGAACCAAAAGATAATGATATACCATATAGTATGTGAAAATACCAAGTAGATATATGAAAAATTTACTTGATATTTTTTGTTTAGTATGATAATATATCATGTATAAATAACATGCCTATGTAGCTCAGTTGGTAGAGTGCAGCCTTGGTAAGGCTGAGGTCACGGGTTCAATCCTCGTCGTAGGCTCCAAATATTATTTTTATAAAATTTTGAAATTTTATAGTAGTAAAATATCTCAGGTTGTTACTATAAATTTATAATGCATAATTTTAATAAGTATTTATATAATATTAATGTCAACTTTAGTTTGACAAGTTAAATATTATATGGTTAAATATATTTAACTTAACCCTCTACTACTTTTTGTAGTAAGACGGGAGCCTAAATGATTTTGGAGAGTTTTAGCAACTCTCCTTTTTAAGTACTATAATTATTTAGTGAAAAATTTAATAATTTGCTTGTCAATTAAATCAAGTGATTTACTAGATATTTTTACATTTCTTCTTACAGTATCTTTGAAAATTCTTTGTTTGCCAATGGTTGTTATTTGATTAATTAGTGCAATACTATCTTTTTCCATTTTTTCTATATATTTTTTTCTTTTTCTATAATACTTGGAATCTTAACAGAAATATCTTCTATTTTTTCTAATTCGCCTAATAATTGTTGTAACTTTTATTTTTCTTTTTTAATTTTCTCTTGAAATACATTATATAGTTCTTTTCCAAGATTTACAGAAGAAGAATCATATTTTTTATTATCTTTTCTAGATGTTAATGGAATGACATTTAAAGCACCATTTCTTGTATTATCATATTTATTTAAAACAATGCAATAATGTAACCCTCCTAATTCATTTCCTATATTAAATTCTAAATTTACTTTTATAATGTCTCCACGAGAGTACATACCAGATTTAGCAATATTAAATGTTCTTTCTTCATCATGATACTCAGCAAAGTCATTTATCTAATAAGCTAGTAAGTCGCTTTTTGTATATTCGCTTAATGCAATATATTTTTAAAAAAGATACATCTAATCTGTTTAGAGAATTATCCTTATGTAGAATAGAATTACTTTTTAGTTTAATTTCATTTTCATTCATAGAAGCACTCATATTTAATTATATATTTTCAAACTAAAAGAACAAAATTAATATAAAGATAATAGTCAAATATTTGACGACAAGTATTAAACTATATTGATGAAAAAAATAAAATTTTTAAAGTTTAATAGTTATTGTAAATTAAATTTATATGATAAAAAACTCTACACTTAAATAAGATATAGAGTTTACTAATTTATTTAGATATTTAATGACTTAATAGCGTTTCTTGCTAATTCATCACATCTATTATTATATTCATTATCTGCATGTCCTTTTACTTTATGAAATGTTACATTATGTACTTTTGTTAGATTGTATAATTCTTCCCATAGTTCTTTGTTTTTTACGTTTTCACCAGAAGCTGTTTTCCATCCTTTTTTTAGCCAGTTATAAATCCACCCTTGATTAAAGCAATTTACTACATATGCACTATCACTATATATGTCTACTTCACACGGAAATTTTAAAGCTTTTAAAGCTTCTAAAACAGCTGTAATCTCCATTATGTTATTTGTAGTATCTTTTATTCCACCAGATAATTCTTTTTTATTTTCATTATGCATAAGAATTGCCCCCCAACCTCCAGGACCTGGGTTACCAGAACATGCACCATCTGTATATATTGTAACTTTTTCCATACATGACCTCCAAAATTATTGATAAAAAAATAAGTTTATGATATTATATCAATGAAATAATAATTCTTCAAGTAGGAGGGGAGCAAAGTTTGAGTAAAATTGTAGGAATAATCGCAGAATACAATCCTTTTCATAATGGACATGTATATCATATTCAAAACACAAAAGAACAAACCGGTGCAGATTGCATTGTAGCAGTTATAACTGGTAATTTTACACAAAGAGGAAACTCATCAGTAGTAAATAAATGGGAAAAAACAAAAATGGCAATTGCAGGAGGAGCAGATTTAGTAATAGAACTTCCTACTATTTATAGCATATCTAGTGCAGAAAACTTTGCTGATGGTGCAGTAAAAGTATTAGATTCATTAGGAATTGTAGATACTATTTCATTTGGAATGGAGGCTGAGGATCTTTCTAGTTTAAATAATATTGCAACAGTACTATATTCAGAACCACCAGAATATGTAAGTGTGCTAATGCATGAACTTCAAAAAGGAGAATCTTTTCCTAAAGCAAGAGATAATGCTTTGATGATGTATTTAAATGATATAAAAAGGTATGCTAATATTTTAAAAGGGTCAAATAATATTTTAGCAATTGAATATTTAAAAGCATTAAAAAAACAGAAAAGTAATCTAATGCCAATAGGGATAAAAAGAGAAAAAGTATATTACAATAGTATGAAAATTATTGACGAGTTTGCAAGTGCTACAGGTATTAGGAACTTACTTTTAAGAAATCAAGTAGAAGAAGTAAGAAAAGTTGTGCCATCTACTACATTTCAAATACTTATGAATAACTTTAGAAATGGAACTTATGTACTGGACTTAACAGCATATAATTATGAGATAATATATAAATTAAGAAATATGACTGTAAAAGAAATTTCAGAACTTCCAGATGTAGCAGAAGGATTAGAAAATCTTATAAAAGAAGCAGCTGGTAAAACTAATAACTTAATTGAATTAATTAGTATGATAAAATCTAAAAGATATACACAAACTAGAATTCAAAGAATACTAATATATGCAATGCTAGGTATTACTAAAAAAGATATGGAACTTTCTAAAAAAATTATACCATATATAAGAGTGCTAGGTTGTTCAGAAAATGGGAAAATGTTACTTTCTCAAATAAATCCTAAAGTATCAGTAATAACATCACTTAAAAGGTTTGAAGAAGATAATAGAAATCAAAAATTTACCAAGTTATTAGATATAGATAAAATGGCAACTGACATATATACACTAGGTTATAGAAAAAATTCAAGAACAGGGTTAGATTATACAACAGGATTAATATTACAATAATATGTCAAAATAATTAAGTTTTAATTACATAGATTGAAAAAGTATATATATTGAAATATAATTTACCAAAGAGGAGGATGCAAAATGGAAGAGACATTTGCAAGCTATTTTCTAAATCAAAAAGATTGGGCAAAAAAGCTTGATATTATGCATTATTTAAAGAAAAGAACTGGAATATTTTATGATACAACTGTAATATTCAAAACACTTATAACTAAGCAGTTTTTAGATTATTTAAAAGACAATTATCCAGAAATTGAATTAGATGAAAATATAATTATATCAGCAAGACTTCTTTGTGACTGTATGAAAAAAGAAAATTCTACTGATTTAGAAGAAATACGAGGATATGCAAAAAATGGAGCAGAATATTTATTTAGATTAGGTTTTGATAAAAGATTTTGCAGAATCTGTGAAGGTGTAAATAGATATACTATACCAATAGATAGAGAAATAGAAAGTGATATATTAGAACTTACAGACCAATTTTGCGGTATGGTATTAGATAGACCAGAAAGAGTAGGTTTTAAAGTAGATGAGGCTTTAGTCTTACTACAGTATAGAAATCTAAGAGGAAAAGATAATAAATTTTTAGATAAATTTATAGAGTTTGCAAACTTTATGGAAAAGATAACTGTGTAAGCAAAGGAGAAAAGATATGAGTGAAGGTTTGTTGACAAGTGAAGCTAAAAAAGCTAATATTGCTAATGATGCAGGGGAAAAGACCGTAGAATATGCTAATAGAGTGCCTGGAGAATATGAATTGGCCAAAAAGGAGATTAATAATTATAAGGCCCCAAAAGAGAATACTTCAGAAAATAAAGAAAATGAAGGGAATTGGCTAGAGGATTTAATTAAAGAGGCAGAAGGAATTTATAGACCAGAAGCTGCTAAATTAAATAATACTTCTGTGCAAAATCCATATGAAGAAATAGAAAATAGTAATTTAAATGATTTTTGGGAAAAAGATAATAATAAAAGCAATAAAGATGAGAGTAGAGATGATAGATAAACAAAAGAAAAAGGCATGCAAGTATTGCAGCCTATTTTTCTTGAATTAAATTACATTTTCTGAAATATTGAACTTAATTAAGTAAACTTAAAAATAAAAAAAGAATAAAATAAATTTAATATATAAATGAAAGGAAAAAATTATGAATGAAATATTTGCAGATTTACATGTACATATTGGAAGAAGTGAAAATGGAAAACCAATAAAAATAACAGCAGCAAAATCACTAAATTTTGCGAACATCGCAAAAGAATGTTTTGAAAGAAAAGGAATAGATGTAGTAGGAATTATAGATTGTGCATCTCCTTATGTAATAGAAGATATAGAAAACTTTTTAAAAACAGGTGAAGCTTATGAAATTCCAGATGGAGGAATAATATATAAAGATAAAATATGTATTATACTTGGTAGTGAAGTAGAAACAACTGAAATAAGAGAAGATGGGAAAAAAGGTTCTGCACATAATTTATGCTATTTTCCAACTTTAAAAGATATAAAAGCATTTTCAAATGAAATGTCTAAGCATATACATAATATAACTTTAAGTACACAAAAGTCGGATTTATCTGGATATGATTTAATAGATATAGTAGAAAAATATAATGGAATATTAGTGCCAGCACATATTTTTACACCATTTAAAAGCTATTATGGAAATTGTACAAAAAGGTTAGAAAGAATATTTAAAGAAAAATACAATAAAATTTTTGCAGTAGAATTAGGGTTAAGTGCAGACACATTTATAGCAGATGAAATAAAAGAACTAGAAAACAAAAGCTATATAACAAACTCAGATGCACATTCACTTCCTAAAATTGCTAGAGAATATAACAAACTACTAGTAAATGGAATTAGTTTTAAAGAAATAGTAAAAGCAATCAAAATGGAAGATGGAAGAAAAATACTAGCAAACTATGGGCTAGACCCTAAGCTTGGTAAATATAATAGAAGTTTTTGTGAAGATTGTAATATGTCTATAGAAACACCTCCACCTGCAACTAAATGTGATAAATGTGGTGGTGAGAACATAACTATGGGAGTTTATGATAGAATAGAAATAATAAAAGATAAAGAATCAAAAAGTCCAGACTTTAGGCCACCGTATAATTATCAAATACCACTTGGTTTTATGCCAGGAGTAGGAAATAAAACTATAGAAAAATTACTTAATACTTTTGGAACAGAAATGACTATATTACATAAATTAACAAAAGACGATTTAGAATCAGAAGTAGGAACTAAGCAAGCAAATATAATAGATGAATCAAGAAAAGGAAAAGTACATATACAAGCTGGAGGAGGCGGAGTATATGGAAAATTACAAGTAGGTTAAAAAATAAGTTCTAATTCTTCTCTTATTGAATAGATATTATGTATTAGGAGGAGAATTATGAAGAACATAAAAAGTGCAGTAGAAGAGCATGTATCTAGAAATATAAAAACATATA
This sequence comes from uncultured Clostridia bacterium, assembly GCA_944390335.1. Taxonomy (GTDB): domain Bacteria; phylum Bacillota; class Clostridia; order TANB77; family CAG-508; genus CAG-793. The sequence goes on along the minus strand of CALXQA010000004.1, from coordinate 23,652 downwards.
TAATTCTTGTAGTTATATTCTTGTTAGGACTAATAATAGGAATAATAGTAGTAAATACATCTACACAAGATGTAAAAAATGAAATATCAAGTTATATAGGAACATTTATTCAAGAACTAAAAGATGGAAAAAAATTAGATTATTTAAATTTACTAAAAACATCATTTGGAAATAACTTTTTTATTGTATTAATATTATGGTTTATGAGTTCAACAGTAATAGGAATACCTGTAGTATATGCAGGTATAGGGTATAAAGGATTTGCAGTAGGATATACAATATCATCAGTAGTAGCAGCATTAGGTACAGGAAAAGGCATTATGTTTGTACTATCATCAATGTTACTTCATAATATTATATTTATACCAAGTATGCTTTTACTAGCAACAAGTGGGATAAATTTATATAAATCAATAATAAAAGATAGAAGAAAAGAAAACATTAAGCTTGAAATTATAAGACATACAATATTATCAGCTTTAATACTAGTGGTATTACTAATAGCATCGCTTATAGAAACATATATAAGTAGTAATATATTAGTAAGTATAGTAAAATATTTATAAAACAATTAAAAAAAGTCTTTACTTTTTGCAAATAATTTGATATAACATAATAAGTTTAAGTAAAGAATAAAAAATTTAAAAGAACAGGGGAGCAAAAATGGATAAACAGATTAAACTTTTTTTAGAATTCTTACAAAATGACAAAAAATTGTCAGATAATACTCTTCAATCATATAAAAGAGATATTATGCAATTTAGAGATTATGTAAATGACAACAATATAAATTATGCAAAAGCAAAAGAAGAAGATATAAAAGATTATCTTAAAGAATTACAAAAAGAGGGAAAAAAGACTTCTACAGCATCAAGAAGTTTAGCATCAATTAGATCATTTTATCAATTTTTATTAAGAACAAAAAAAGCAAAGAATGATCCAACAACCGCAATACAATCTCCTAAAATAGAAAAAAAAGCACCAAGTGTACTATCTTCAGAAGAAGTAGAATTATTACTTGACCAACCAAAAGATGTAGATTTAAAAGGAACTAGAGACAAGGCAATGTTAGAATTTGCATATGCAACTGGAATGAAAGTTACAGAAATAATTGATTTAAATATAGATGATGTAAACTTTAATGAAGATACAGTTACATGTTCAAATGGTAAGAAATCTAGAATAATACCATTAGGAGCACTAGCAGAAAGTGCATTAAAAGAATATGTAGAAAAAGCAAGACCAATACTTATAAAAGATGAAGGAAATAAAGCACTATTTGTAAATGTAAATGGTTCAAGACTAACAAGACAAGGATTTTGGAAAATAGTAAAATACTATAAAGAACAAGCACATATAGAAAAAGATATCACACCACATGTATTAAGACATTCATTTGCGACACATCTTTTACAAAATGGAGCAGATTTAAAATCAATTCAAGCAATGTTAGGACATTCAGATATTTCATCAACACAAGTATATGCACAATTTCAAGATTCTGGAATAAAAGATATATATAAAAAGGCTCATCCAAGGGCATAATATAATAAAAAAGGAAGGATAGATAAAAAATTCTTCCTTTTATATTTTTTCTTTTCCTATTGACATATTCACATAATAATAATAAAATAATATAGGTAGAATATATTTATAGATTATATATATTTGAACATTGAAAATTTAATAGAAAGAGGTGTATAATATGCAAATAGCAATTTATATCACTATTTTTCTAGTCTCAATAATAGTAGGTCTTTTAATAGGATATGTTATAAGAAAAAAGACCGCTGAATCTAGGATTGGAAGTGCGGAAAAAGAATCTCAGAGAATATTAGAGAATGCTCAAAAAGAAGCAGAAAATGCAAAGAAAGAAGAAATTGTTAAAGCTAAAGAGCAGATAATAAATAGTAGAAATGAGCTTGAAGAAGAGATTAGAGAAAGAAGAAGTGATATTCAATTACAAGAAAAAAGATTAATGCAAAAGGAAGAAAACTTAGAAAAAAAGATTTACTCAGCTGAGCAAAGAGAAAAGCAGATTGCCAAAAAAGAAGATGAAATCGAAAATGAAAAAAATGAAGTTCAAAAATTAAAAGATGCACAACTTGATGAACTAGAAAGAATAGCTAGATTATCAATAGAAGAAGCAAAAGCAAAATTGCTTGCAAAAGTTGATGAAAAGTTAACAGCTGAAAAAGTAGAAAGAATTAAGGCAATGGAAGATGATATAAAGGAAAAAGCAGAAAATACAGCTAAAAATGTAATCACATATGCTATACAAAAATGTGCAGCAGACCATACATCAGAATCTACAGTATCAATAGTAGCTCTTCCAAATGATGATATGAAAGGAAGAATAATTGGTAGAGAAGGAAGAAACATTAAAGCATTAGAAACACTTACAGGAGTTGACTTTATAATTGATGATACTCCAGAAGCAGTAGTAATTTCTGGTTTTGACCCTTTAAGAAGAGAAGTTGCAAGGCTAGCACTTCAAAAATTAATTGATGATGGAAGAATACATCCAGCAAAAATAGAAGAAATGGTTGAAAAGGCAAAAGAGGAAGTTTCAAAAACTATAAAGGAGGAAGGAGAAAGAGCGGCAATGGAAACAGGAGTTATGAACCTTCATCCAGATATTATAAAATTGCTTGGAAAATTAAAATATAGGACAAGTTATGGACAAAATGTATTAAACCATTCAATTGAAGTTTCAAACTTAGCCAGAATTATGGCTGATGAATTAGGATTAGATACTAAGCTTGCAAGAAGAGCAGGACTTTTGCATGATATAGGTAAAGCACTAGACCATGATATGGAAGGAACACATGTAGAAATTGGTGTAGAAATTTTAAAGAAATATAAAGAAGACCCAAGAGTCATAAATGCAGTAGAGGCACATCATGGTGATGTAGAACCTCAAACTCCAGAAGCATATTTAATTCAAGCAGCAGATGCAGTATCTGCATCAAGACCAGGAGCAAGAAGAGAAACATTAGATGCTTATATAAAAAGATTAGAGCAACTTGAATCAATTGCAGATTCATTTGAAGGAGTAGAAAAATCATATGCTATACAAGCAGGAAGAGAAATAAGGATAATCGTTAAGCCAGATAGAATTTCAGATGATGAAATGACTTTAATGGCAAGAAATATTGCTCAAAAAGTTGAAAATGAAATGGATTATCCAGGACAGATAAAAATAAATATGATTAGAGAGAAAAGAGTAATTGATTATGCAAAATAAAAATAAGAGATGACCATAAAAAATGGTTGTCTCTTTAATTTTATATCTTGTTACTATTCACAGCCGTTTTATAAATATAAATTAAGTAATTTCAACGATTGTAGCAATTTTAAATTTTAGAAATATTAACATAAAATAAAATTTTTTAATATTTTTTCTCATTTATGTTAATAAAATCCAACTAGCTAAAACCCTCAAGAAAATACAGTTTTTTAAATTAGACTGTGAATAGTAACTATATTTTCAATCTTGACACTAAAAAATTTAAAAATCTTATTGACATAATGAATAAAAACGTAGTATAATTAATATACTAAAAGAGTAATCATTTGATTACTAATAGGAAGTTCTTACCTAAAAGAGAACGACTTAAAATTAGGTAAAGTTCAAGCCTTATAAATGAACTGATTTGAAATTAGGTAATGCTTAAGCCTTATAAATAAGCAGTTTTAAATTGTGGGGGTACATTTGAAGAAAATGTACTCCCATATTATGTTTTATCGAAAAGAGGAAGAATGGAAGAATTATTATTTTATACAGTAGATAAAAATTATATTAATTATTTAAGTGAATTTGAAAATCATGTAAGTTATAATAAAGATGAAATTGGACATAGTAGGCCATATTTAGGAATTGTATTAAAAATTAAAAATTATCAATACTTTGTACCATTATATTCATATAAAGAACATTATAGAAAATATAAAAATAACCCTAGTTTTTTCTTGGTATATGATAGGAAAAATAATCCATTAGCAATTATTAAATTTTCAGCTATGATACCAGTTCCTAGCAATATAAAAGTGACACATGTATTGGAATATCATAAGCAAGATAAAAAATATAAAGATTTAATATCATCAGAATACAGATATATAAATTCTAATAAAGAAGAAATATATAAAAGAGCTAATAAAATGTATATAGCTGTAACAAAAAATAGTAAGAATTTTCTTAAAACAATAGCTTGTAATTTTAAATTATTAGAAGAAAAAAGTATAAAATATAAATTTAATAAGTAAACAAAAAATTAAAATAAGCAGTAGATAATAAAGTTGAAATTATCTACTTTTTATTATATAATGCTAAAAGATGATAGTAAGTTTTAAGGAGGAGAAAATTGAAAGTATTAGCAGTAGGTGATTTAGTAGGTGAAAATGGATTAGAAAAGTTAAAAAAGAATTTAAGGAATCTCCAAGAAGCAGAAAATATTGATTTGACAATAGTTAATAGTGAAAATGTAGCAGGTGGAATGGGAATAACAAATAAAATATTTCAAGAATTAAATAAAATGAATATTGATGTAATTACTATGGGAAATCATACTTGGGGAAAAAAAGATATTTTCTCATTTATAACTAATCCTAAAATAATAAGACCTGCTAATTATTCTAAAGGTGTACCAGGACATGGATATACTATTGTAGAAAAAAATGGAATAAAAATAGGTGTTATTAATTTAATAGGAAGAACTGATATGCCTGTATTGTCAGAAAATCCTTTTACTAAAATTGATGAAGTTATAGAAAATCTAGACAAGGAAAATGTTAATATTAAAATACTGGATTTTCATGCAGAGGCAACAGCTGAAAAAATTGCAATGGGATATTATGTAGATGGAAGAATAACCGCAATTTTTGGAACTCATACTCATGTACAAACAGCAGATGAAAAAATATTAGAAAAAGGAACAGGATATATTACTGATATAGGAATGACTGGGCCTGAAAAATCAGTTATTGGTATGGATATAGATACGTCTTTAAAAAGGTTTGTAACTTCACTTCCTGAAAGATATAAATTAGCAGAAGGAAAGTGTATTTTAAATGGTGTAATATTTGAAATAGATGTCGAAAAAAATCGAACTATTGATATATATAGGATAGATGTGTAATAAATTACCATAAAATGTTATAAAATGTCGATGAAAACTTGGAAAAAATTACTAAAAAGACTAGACTTTCATTTAAAAAAGATATATAACTATACTTGTAATTACAAACAAACAAAAAATTAAAATAAGGGAGGAAAAAATGGAAGTCTTAAAAATTTCATCAAAATCAAATCCAAACTCAGTAGCAGGAGCAATAGCTGGGATGGTAAAAGAAACAAGAAAAGCAGAAATGCAAGCAATTGGAGCAGGAGCATTAAATCAAGCTGTAAAGGCAGTAGCTATAGCAAGAGGTTTTGTTGCTCCAACTGGAGTGGACCTAGTATGTATACCAGCATTTGCAGAGGTAGAAGTAGAAGGTGAGGATAGGACAGGGATAAGACTTATAGTAGAGTCAAGATAAATAGAGTTTAATAAAAATATAAGGGGGCATGTAGTAAAAATACATGCCTATTTTTCTCTAAAACTATTGAAAAAAATGCAATTTTAATATATTATAACTAAAGAAATTTTGAGGAGAAGCATATGAAAAATAACAATATATTTAAATACATTTTCATAATATTTATAATTCTTTTAATAATAGGAACTATTTATATTTTATATACTCAAAATATAAGTGGTCAAGAAATAAAAGAAGATGAAAACAGTGTATCACAAAATTCTATAAAAATATTAGATACATTAACAATGGGAATATCTAATTATGATACAATGAATCCAATACTTACTAATAATAAAGAAATCATAAATATAGATAAAATAATATTTGAACCATTGTTTAACATAACATCTGATTATAAATTAGAGCAATGTTTAGCTACATCATGTGAGAAAAAAGATGACTTAACATATGAAATAAAATTAGATACATCAATAAAATGGCAAGATGGTAGTTCTTTAATTGCAAAAGATGTAGCATTTACAATAGATAGACTAAAAGAAAGGAATACTGCATATTTTGCAAATGTAAAAGATATACAAACTGTAGAGACCCCAGATGCAGATACAGTAAGAATAATACTATCAAAGCCTGTATTATATTTTGAATATAACTTAACATTTCCAATACTTCCAAGTATGTACTATATAAATGAAGACTTTGCAAGTACAAACAAAATACCTATAGGAACAGGAATGTATAAAATAGCTAGTATTGATGATGCTACTATATTACTTACTAGAAATGACAAATGGAGGCATATAAAAGATAAAACACCAAAAGCTGAGTCTATTACAATAAAAAAATATGGAACAATGGGTGAAATATATAATAGTTTTAAATTAGGTAATATTGACATAATAAATACATTAAGTACAAACTTTTCAGAGCATATTGGAACAATGGGATATAATAAAAAAGAATACAAAGGAAGAGAATATGACTTTATAAGCATAAATATGGAAGATATAATCCTTAGTGATAAAGCAGTAAGACAAGCACTAAATATGGCAATTGATAAAAGCATATTAGTATCTAATGTATTTTCAAATTCATATTATGTATCAAACTCACCACTTGATTATGGTACATACTTGTATTCAAGTGAAGGAGAATTACAAGCTGATAAAGAAAAGGCAAAAACTACATTGGAGCAGGCAGGATGGATATTTAAAAATAATAGATGGCAAAAAACTATAGATGGACATGTAAGAAGGCTTACATTGTCATTGGTAGTTAGTAAAGATGTAGAGTTAAGAGTAAATGTTGCAAATGAAATAAAAAGGCAATTAGGAGAAATAGGTATAACGTTAAATATAGTTGAAGTTACTACAGAAAGGTATTATCAGTATTTAGAAGAAAAAGATTATCAGATGATATTAACAGGAATAACTAATTCTATAAATCCAGATTTATCATATTTTTATGGTGATGGAAATATATCAAACTATAATAATCCAGATGTAAAATCAAAATTAAATTCATTAGATAATTATAAAGAAATACAAAAAATAGTAAATGATGATGTACCATATATTGGATTATATAGAAATAAAGGAACATTACTATTAAATGCAAATGTAGGAGGAAACTTTATACCTAACAGTTTTAATTTATATTATAATTTTAATGAATGGTTTAGACAACAATAAAAAAATCGAAAAAATGTTCGTAAAAAATATTGACAAAGAAAAAAATATAAGTATATAATAAGAAACATACAAAACAAATGTTTAATTAGGAGGAAATTATGAATACAGAAAAAACAGAAAAAGCTAATTTAGAAAGACAAAAAGCATTAGAAGCAGCATTAGGACAAATAGAAAAGCAGTTTGGAAAAGGCTCAGTTATGAAGCTTGGTGAATTTAAAGCAATGAATGTAGAGGCAATACCAACAGGAGCTTTAAGTTTAGATATAGCATTAGGAATTGGAGGAATTCCAAAAGGAAGAATAATAGAGGTATATGGACCAGAATCTTCTGGAAAAACAACTCTAGCACTTCATATGATAGCAGAAGCACAAAAAAAAGGTGGAGAAGCAGCATTTATAGATGCAGAACATGCCTTAGACCCTGTATATGCTAAACACTTAGGTGTAGATATAGATAATTTAATAGTATCACAGCCAGATACAGGAGAACAAGCATTAGAAATAGCAGAAGCATTAGTTAGAAGTGGAGCAATAGATATAATAGTAGTAGACTCAGTAGCAGCGTTAGTACCAAAAGCAGAAATAGATGGAGATATGGGAGATGCACATGTAGGACTTCAAGCAAGACTTATGTCACAAGCATTAAGAAAACTAGCAGGAGTTATAAATAAATCAAATAGTGTAATAGTATTTATAAACCAATTAAGAGAAAAAGTAGGAGTAATGTTTGGAAACCCTGAAACAACACCAGGAGGAAGAGCACTTAAGTTTTATGCATCAGTAAGAATGGATATAAGAAAAGTAGAAAATATTAAGCAAGATGGTGATGTAGTAGGTAATAGAGTAAGAGTAAAAGTTGTAAAAAATAAAGTAGCACCACCATTTAGAGAAGCAGAGTTTGATATTGTATATGGAAAAGGAATATCAAAATCTGGAAACATATTAGATTTAGGAATAAACTTAGGATTAGTAGAGAAAAGTGGTTCATGGTTTGGATATAATGGAAATAGAATAGGACAAGGAAGAGAAAATGCTAAAAAATATCTTGAAGATAATCCAGAGATAATGAGTGAAATAGAACAAAAAATAAGAAATAACTTTAATGAAGCATTTGAAAAAAGTCTTGGTGAAGAAGTTATAGATGAAGAACAAGAAATAGAACCAGAAGATTTAGATGATGAGGAATAATATTATGTATTCTGTAGAAGAGTTTGATAATGCAAAAACAAAAGTACTTAAATATATTTGCTATAAAAAAAGAACAGAGCAAGAAATAAAAAATAAATTTTGTAAAACAATAGAAGAAAGCTTATTAGAAGATGTAATAGAAGAACTAAAAGAAATAGGATATATTGATGACTCTAACTATATAAAAAGAGCAGTAAATGAATTCATGGCACTTAATAATATGTCTATAAAAGAGATAAAATATAAGCTATTATCAAAAGGAATAAAAAGTAATATATTAGATGATTATATAAGTGAGAATTATGATGAATTACTAGAATATGAAAAAAAGTCAGCTAAAAAAATAGCAATAAAAAAATCAGGATTAGAAAAGCAAGAAATAAAAAATTATTTGATGAAAAAAGGATATAAAGAAGAAAGCATAAAAGAGGTATAAGATGCAAAATGTATTTACATTAGAAATAAATAAATATAACATAAAAATAAACGACTTTGAAGGACCATTAGATTTATTATGCCATTTGATAGACATAAATAAAATGGATATTTATGATGTAAACCTTAGTAGGTTAACAGACCAGTATATAGACTATATAAATCAAATGGAAGAAATGAACTTAGAAGTTACAAGTGAATTTTTAATAATGGCATCAAACCTATTATATCTAAAATCAAAAAAAATGTTACCAAGGCAAGTTCAAGAAGAAGAAATGTTATCAGAAGAAGAACTATTGCAAAGAATAATAGAATATAGAAGTTATAAAGAAATAGCAAATAAATTTAAAGAAATGTATTTATTAAATAATAAAAGAATATATAGATTACAAGAAGATATAAAAGTACCAAAACAGACAAAAATAGAAGAAAAAAAGGATAAAGAAGAAATAGCAAAAGCATATGAAAAAATAATAGAAAAAAATGCAAATAAGCTAAATAAAAATGCTAAGAACATAGAAAAAATAGCAATTATAGAAAACTATTCTGTTGCAGATACTGTAAAAAGTATGTTTAGAGAATTAATAAAAAATAACTCATTTGTATTTAATAAACTATACGCACTTAATAAATGTAAGCCACAAGAAGTAGTAACAGCATTTTCAGGACTGCTAGAAATGTCTAGAAGAAATAAAGTAGAGACAAAGCAAGATAAGCTATTTGGAGAGATTAGAGTAGTTAAAAAGATAAAAAAAATTAATTAAAATATTAAATAAAAGAATAAATAGTAAATAAATGGAAAAACTACCATTGAGGAGGAAATCTTAATGGTAGTTTTTTTATATGCTCTTTTGCTAATTTTTATTATAATATTCTGTATGCTAATAATATTAACATTATCTAGTCTAGAAATTGATGTAAAAGACATTACAATTGAAAATTCAAAAAATGCATATAATATATTAGAAATATTATTAAAAGAAAAAAACGATGAAAAGAAATTAGATGTATTAGACAATATAAAATGTAATATAAAACTAAAAATAAAATTTATGAAAAAAATACCTATAATTTCAGTAAAAATAGACAATATGAAAATAAAAGAACTTTTATTAAAACAATATAGAAATGAAATAAAAAAGAATAAAGATATACAAAAAGATAAAGAAAAAGCAAAAAATATTATAAAAAAAATTATGCCACAAATATACCTTAAAGTAAGCTCTCTAAATTTAAAGCTAGGAACAGATGATGCAGCACTAACAGCAATTGCAAGTTCAGTTATAAGTATAATAATATCAATATTACTTCCTTATATATCAGACCATAATAAACTACAAAACTACTATTATAGAATAACACCAATTTATATAAATAAAAATGTATTTTTTTTACAATTTAGCTGCATAATAACAATAAAATTAGTACATATTATTAATGTAATATGTAAGAAGGAGGAAAAGGTAAAATGAGTGAATATCCAATTGAAGGATTAATGAATACTGCAATGAACAGTATAAAAGAAATGGTAGATGTAAATACAATTGTAGGAGACCCTATACAAACTTCTAATAATGTAGTTATAATACCAATATCAAAAGTAAACTTTGGCTTTGCAGCAGGAGGAAGTGAATTTAATTGCAAAACTTCTGATAATTCTAAAAAAGAAGGAGAAAGTATAAAAGAAAGATTACCATTTGGCGGTGGTTCTGGAGCAGGTGTTAGTATATCTCCAATTGCATTTATTGTAGTACAAGCAAGTGGTGTAAAATTACTTCCAGTAGAACACTCTTCATCTATTGACAAGTTACTTGATTTAGTACCAGATTTAACTGATAAATTAAGTGAAATGCTTGGAAAAACAATGAATGGTATAAAATTAAGTAAATTAGAAAAAGAAGCTATGAAAAATGGTGGAAATAGCCATGTAAAAGTTACAACTACACCATCAGGTACTACTACAGAAATAAAAAAAGATAGTAATTATGATGTAGAATATGATGAAACTGATATGTAAATTAGATAAAACTAAAATGAACTAAAAACAATTAAATGATTTTAAAATCAAGAGTATAGATAAAATTTTCTATACTCTTAATTTTTAGATTCTTATATAATAGGCTCTTGATTATTTATTCTTAATAATATATATTAATTATTATATTATATGGAGAAATCAAATGGAAAATAAAATTTTTAAAGATTTTTTAGGAATTAAAAAAATAAATAATGATATTAAACTAGCCATGTTTTCATCTTCTAATAGAAATATTATATATACTGGTAAATTTTATTACCCAATAATTGTAACAAAAATTGATAATCATATTATAATTTCATGTGCAAATGAATTTACAAATAAACTAAAAAAAGAAATAATTGAACTTAAAAAAATAAATAAAAATAGTTTGAAGGATTTTTTAAATAAATTTGCCAAAAGAGAATTTAGAACTTTTGAGATAAAAGAGATGTATAGATTAATAAAACTATCAAATAAAAATAGTATAGATTGTAGTAGTGTAGAATTAATTAATGAAAGTAAAAAGAATTATTTTTTTAATATTGTAAAAAAGAGTAATGAATTAAAATATAAAGAAAAAAAGTGGTATGAATTTACTAAAATAAAAGCACCTTTGCGGAATTAATTATGGTATAATTAAAGATGATAAAATAGTTTCATTAGGCTACATATCAAATATAATAAATAATATGGCAAATATTGTAATTCAAACAGAAAATGAGTATCAAAATAGAAATTTAGCTACTAAAGTAGTACAAAAAATTTCAGAAGAATGCTTAAATAGAGGACTTATTCCTACATATTGGGTAAATAAAAATAATATTCCATCAATAATGGTTGCAGAAAAAGCAGGTTTTAAATTGCTTAGCAAAGAAATAGTACTTAGTATTGAACTTAATACTAATAATGGATATTTAAAATTAAATTAAATAAGATTAAATAGTAATAATATTGTAAAAAAATAAATTATACTAAAATAATGTAACAAGGAAATAGCCACCAATTAAAATAAAATGGTGGCTATTCCTTTTGAAAAAAGTTTTGGTTAATCAATTCCTAAAAATGACAAAACAGATTCTTTTACATCAGGCACAAGCATTTGAGGTTTATCTTTGAAAAATTCATCATAAGTATTGCTTATTTCTTCTTTTAGACTCTCAATTGCCTTATTTAATTTTTCTGCATAAGCTAAAATACTTTCCTTAGACGGTGCAAGTCTTTTGGCAATAACATCTTGATTAATAACTAGAGGCTCATAATCATTAAATGTGCGATGAATAAAGATGCTATCTTGGAGTGGTAGGAAAAATTCTGGTTCAAATGTAGAAGAATGATGCCATCTAATTAATTCTTTCCAACCTTTAAAATAGGCTTCTTCAACTTCCTGATGGGTAAGAAGTTTGTCAGAAAAAATCTTCATGGCATAATTGGTAATAGTAGAAAACTGTTTAATGTTTTCCTTCAATAACCAGTATTTCCGCATTGATTCAGAAATGGATTTACACATAACTTTCTCCCCTTTCAAAATTAAGAAAATTCTTATAAATATATTTTACACTTTTATATATGAAATGTAAATCAAATAATATAATTTATTTTAATAAGTATATAGATATAATTTTTAAAAATTATAAAATAAGGTATATTAATAACAAATATTAATAAGAAATGTATTAGTCATTATGTATATAAATTAAAATATTCAAGTTTATTGCATTGAGAAAATAATGAATATATGGTATATTATAAAAAATAAGAAAGAAAGGATATGCTTTAAAATACTAAATTAACTATATTTTCTATTTAAGCATATTATATGAGGAAAAAATAAAAATGAATATTAAATCATTATATAATTTATCAAATGGAATGTATATTATATCAACTAAATATGAAAATCATTTTGCAGGTTGCATAGTAAATACAGTAACTCAGGCAACTCCAGAAGAAAGACCAAAATTAATAGTTATCGTAAATAAAGAAAATGATACAGCTATGACTATGCAAAAATCAAAAATAGTTAATATATCAATTTTATCTAAAGATGCAGACATGCTTTTAATTGGAAAATTTGGTTTTAGAAGTAGTAAAGATTTTGATAAACTAGAAGGTACAGAGTATATACTTGGGAAAAATAATGTGCCAGTTATAACAGAAAAATCAGTATCTTATATAGAGTGTAATATAATAAATGAAATAGATTGCTCAACACATATTATATTTATATTAGAAGCAACAAATGCAGAAGTATTAAACGAAGAAGAAGTTATGACATATGAATATTATCATAAAGTAGTAAAAGGGAAGACACCTCCAAAAGCATCATCATATAATGGATAGGTGAATAAAAAAAGAATAAGTATACTTGAAGAAATGGAGAAAAAAATGAAATTAGTAATAGAAAATGTAGAAAAAAAGTTTGGAGAAAAGCAAGTTTTAAAAGGAATTAATTTTACTTTTGAAAAAGGAAAAATATATGGACTTTTAGGAAGAAATGGAGCAGGTAAAACTACGTTATTTAATTGCTTAAATAATGACATAGATATTGATAATGGTAAATTCTATATTATATCAGATGATAGTAAAAAAAGAGACTTAGATATTAAAGACATAGGGTATGTTATATCTGTACCAACAGTTCCAGAGTTTTTGACAGGAAGAGAATTTTTGAAATTCTTTTTAGATATTAACAAAGATAAAATAGAAAATATAAAAACAATCGATGAATATTTTGATTTTATGAAAATAGAAAAGCAAGATAGGGATAAGTTATTAAAAGACTATTCGCATGGTATGAAAAATAAAATGCAAATGCTTATAAATATTATTTCAAACCCTAATATACTATTATTAGATGAACCGTTAACATCACTTGATGTAGTGGTTGCAGAAGAAATGAAAGAAATGCTAAAAGGTATAAAAGAAAATCATATAATAATATTTTCTACACATATAATGGATTTAGCAGTAAGTTTATGTGATGATATAGTCATATTAAGTCATGGAATATTAGAAAGAGTAGATAAAAATAATTTGAATAGTGAAGAGGTTAAGAAAAAAATTATAGAAGCTTTAAAAGAGGAGGAATATCATGATTAAAACATTTATATTCTCTTTTAAGCTAAAAATAATGTATTTAGTTAATAGTATAATATATTCATTAACTAAACTCCCTATAATAGGAAAAAGACTACCTAGCAAAACTTTATATAAAAGCAGTGGAGTAAAGATTTTTGCATATATTATAGCTGGTATATTAGAGTTATTTGGTATGTTTATAGGAAAAATACTTTATATATTCCTTATGATATATTCAGCTTTAAGTATGTATAAGACAAATGAAGTAGATACATTTATACATATAATATTCTTTTTAAGCATAATAGGCGGGATGCTCAATACATATATGTTTAATCCTTCAATAGATAAATATTATGGAATATTTGTAATGAAATTAGATGCTAAAGAATATGTAATCTCTAACTATATTTATAGTATTTTAAAAGTGGTAATAGGATTTTTACCAGTACTTTGTATAATTTCAATATTTTTGAAAATAAATATAATATATAGTATATTAATAACATTGTTCATTGCAAGTATAAAATTAGTCTTTGCAGCATTTTTCTTACATTTATATAAGAAAAAAGGAATAATTGTAAATGAAAATAAACCAATAAAAAATATATGGATTTATGTAGCAATTTTGTTAGCTACTTCATATGCAATGCCATACATTGGGATTGTAATTACTAGCAATCTATTTATTCCTATATCAATTTTATTTATAATACTTGGAATTTATAGTATAAGATATATATTTAAATTTGATAAATATAGAGAAATATATAAGAAATTATTGGATTTTTCACAAATAAATGTAGTAAATAATGCAAATGAAATAGTAAAAGATAATATGCAAAAGAAAATTGAAATTTCAGAAAAGACCATAAGCAATAAAAGTGGATATGCATATTTTAATGACTTATTTATAAAAAGGCATAAAAGTATACTTATGTCACCTGTAAAGAAAATAACAGCATTTTGCTTGTTTGCAGTTTTAGCTACTATAATAATATCTATAGTAAATGAACAAATAAAACAACCTATTAATAAAATAATGCTAAATTTCTTACCATATTTTGTATTTGTAATGTACATAATTAATAGAGGACAAATAATAACTCAGGCAATGTTTATGAATTGTGACCATAGTATGCTTACATATTCTTTTTATAGATCTCCAAAAGCAATACTAGGGCTATTTAAGGAAAGACTTAAAAGTCTAATTATTATAAATTTGATACCAGCTTTTGTAATAGGAACAGGACTAGCTTTAATCTTATTTGCTACAGGAGGAACAGATAATATACTTAACTATATAGTATTAATAGTTTCAATAATTGCAATGAGTATATTTTTCTCTGTACATTACTTAGTAATCTACTATTTATTGCAACCATATAACTATAACAGTGAAATTAAAGATAGTAGATATCAGATAGTAAACTTTATTACATATATTGTATGTTACTTTACTTTAAAACTTCAGCTTCCAACAATGTATTTTGGGCTATTTACAGTATGCTTTAGCATTATATATTGTATTTTATCATTGTTTTTAGCATATAAATTAGCACCAAAAACTTTTAAGATAAAAATATAAATTAAAAAACGAAAGGAGAAGATATTATGAAAAAATTAGAAGGAAAGGTAGCAATAGTTACAGGAGGAGCTATGGGAAATGGCCTTGGAATTGTTAGGGTTTTTCTAGAATATGGAGCAAAAGTTGCTATTTTAGATTATTCTGATAAGTTAATTAGTACTTTAGAAGATTTTAAGAAAAAAGGTTATAATGTTTTAGGCTATACTGTAGATATTAGAGATTTTGAAAAAGTTAAAAATGCAGTAGATGATATTTATAGCAAGTTTGGTAAAATAGATATATTAGTAAATAATGCAGGTGTTTGCAAACTTGCTAAGTTTATGGATATGGATGATAGTTTAAGAGATTTTCACTTTGATATAAATATAAAAGGTACTTGGAATGTAAGTAAAGCCTGCATTCCATACATGCAAGAGAAAATGTATGGTTCAATAATTAATCTATCTAGTGTAACAGGACCTATGGTAGCTGATAGTGGAGAAGTAGCTTATGCTACAACTAAAGCAGCATTAATTGGTTTTACTAAAGCATTGGCAGCAGAACTTGTAGAATATAATATAAGAGTAAATGCAATTATGCCTGGATATATAATGACTCCAATGGTTGAAAATATGGCAAATGATACAAATAAGCAAAATCCTAAATCAGTAGTAGATGGTATTGCTAAAGGTATTCCTATGAAAAGGCTTGGAACTATAGAAGAATTAGGACAGCTTGCTGCATTTTTGGCAAGTAATGAAAGTTCATATATTACGGCACAAGGGATTGTAATAGATGGTGGTTCAACTCTTCCAGAAACTATGATTATGGGTGTTTAAGTTTATATAATAATTTAAGGAATGGATATGCTAAAAATATATAATATAAAAGATAAAAAAGAATTTTTGAAAGAAATATGCATACTAACACAAAATGAATGGGGAAGTAAATGTAACTCAGAAGAGGAATTTAATAAAAAGATAGCAAAAAAAATGAATAAAATTTTAAATAGCTTAGATAATCCATATTATTGCAAGTTAATATTAGTAAATGAAAATGAAAGCGATAAAAACAGTATGCTTATAGGTTTTATTTCAATCTTCCCAAATGACTGTGAAGAAAGAAAAGAACTTACTCCATGGTATGCAACTATGTTTGTGAAAAAAGAGTTTAGAGGAAATGGATATTCTAAAATTTTGAATAATGCAATTTTAAAAGAGGCTAAAAAAAGAGGTTTTAGAAAAATATATCTAAAAACAGATTTAGATGGATATTATGAGAAATTTGGTGCTAAATTTATAGAAAAGTTAGAAAATGGAGAAAAGCTATATTATTTTGATTTAGTTTAAACTATATTATATCAAATAGCCATTTATAAAATAATATAGTTATGAAAAAAATAATAATTTAATTAAAAAATAAAAATAATAAATAAAATTAATAAAAAGGTAATAAGGAAGAAAAATGCTAAAATTCGGAGTTGGAGGAAATCCAGATGATTTCTATAATTCAGGGTATAAAAAATCAGAGGATATGCCTAAGTATTTAAGTGATTTTAAACTTGATTCATATGAATATGAATGCTCAAGAGGAGTTAGAATAAAAGAGGAAAAGGCTAAGATATTAGGCATAGAAGCAAAAAAATATGATATATTATTAAGTGTACATGCACCATATTATATAAGTTTATCTACAACTGATAAGGAAAAACAAGATAAAAGTATACAATATATCATAGATACAATGAGAATTGCAAAAGTAATGGGAGCTAAAAGAATAGTTGTACACGCTGGTTCTAGTCTTAATCTTCAAAGAGAAGAAGCACTTAAGAATAACTGCAAACTTTTAAAAAGAGCAATTAATGAAGCAAGAAAGCTTAATTTAGATGATGTAAGAATATGCCCAGAAACAATGGGAAAAGTAAATCAATTAGGAAATAGTGAGGAAATTATACAAATGTGCAAGGTTGATGATAATTTTATTCCCACTATAGATTTTGGACATTTGTATTGTAGAAATTTAGGAAAACTTAAAACTAAAGAGGATTGGAAAAAAGAATTAAAGCTATATATTGATAAACTCGGATTTGATAGAGTGAAATGCTTTCATAGTCATTTTAGTAAAATGATATATACTAAAATGGGTGAAAAATGCCATATAACTTTTGAAAAAGCAAAAGAAGAAATTTTAAGCGGACCAAATGAAATAGAGGTTCTAAAAGCAATTATAGAATTAGGACTAGAACCTAATATAATATTAGAATCCGCAGGAACTCAAAGTATAGATGCTAAAATTATGAAAGATAAATATTTGGAACTTTTACAAATATAAGTAAAAAATAAATTAAAAATGTTTTTTAAAATTAATTAATATAGTAAAATAATTTTTGATATTAGTTGATTTTCTCCACAAAATATCATATAATGATAAAAAGAGGTGAAAATATGATATTAACAAATAATATTTTAAAAAATAAATTAAATAAATATTCAAATAAAAATACAAAAATTGCAAGAGAAATAAAAAATGGAAAGTTAATAAAAATAAAAAATGGACTATATGAAACAGATGAAACAACAAATGGATACTTACTTGCAGGGAGCATATATGGACCATCATATTTATCATTTGACTTTGCATTATATTATTATGGATTAATACCAGAAAAGGTAACTATATATACAAGTGCTACTTTTAATAAAAGAAAAAAGAAAATGTTTAGTAATAAGTTTGGTACATTTTTATATAGAGATGTACCAGAAAAAGTATATCCTTTAGGAATTAATCTTTTAAAAGAAAATAACTATTATTATCAAATAGCAACTCCTGAAAAAGCATTGTGTGATAAACTATATACACTATCACCACTAAAAAATCTAGAAATATTAGAAAAGACTTTACTTAATGATTTAAGAATAGATATAGAAGAATTAAAAAAACTAAATATGAAAAGCATCAAGGAATTTGCAGATGCTTATCATTCTACAAATGTAAATTTGTTATATAAATTTATAAGGAGAATAATAAATGAATAATGTATTAGAAAATATGTTAGAAAAATATGATATAAAAAATTCTGCTGATGAAATTAATGCTATGAAAGAGATAATACAAGAAATAGTAATCTGTGGTTTAAGCAGAGGAGGTTTTTTTGATGAAGCGGCTTTTTATGGTGGTACAGCTCTAAGAATTTTCTATGGATTAGATAGATTTTCAGAAGATTTAGACTTTGCACTATTAAAGCCTAATAAAAACTTTGAATTAAATAAGTATTTTTCATTTATTGAAAAAGAAGTACAAGCATATGGATTAGACTTAAAAATTGTAACAAAAGAAAAAACAAATAATTCAAATATTCTTTCTGCTTTTTTGAAGGGAGATACAAAAGAACATATATTTATATTCTTCCCAGTTGAGGATATTTCAAAATCTTCTTCAATGAAAGACATAAAAATAAAATTTGAAGTTGATATTAATCCACCAAGTGGGGCTAAATATGAATTTAAATATAAATTACTACCATCTCCACATCAAGTTAGATTATATGATGAACCATCTCAATTTGCAGGTAAAATACATGCAATACTATGTAGAAATTGGAATTTAAGAACCAAGGGAAGAGATTTATATGATTATATATTTTATTTATCTAAAGGAACAAAAGTGAATTTAGAATTAATTAAATCTAAATTAATTGAATCTAAGGTTTTAAATGAAAAATCTGAATTTAATATCAATATTTTAAAAGAAATGCTTTACAAAAAATTTGAAAAAATTAATTATGCTGATGCAAAAGAAGATGTAATGCCTTTTATAAAAGATATTGATTCTTTGAAGTTATGGAATTCAGACTTTTTTATAAATATAAGTAAAGATATTAAAGGAATAATTTAAAAGGGATATGTTATGAAGTTTGTAAATTTATTTTTAAAAATGCTAATATATATATTATTAGTTTGGACCACAATATTCTTAGTAGATTATATAAGAGTAAAAAATGAAAAAGTACCTATATTTTGTATAAAAAGTGAAAGTTCTAGAATAGCAGATGTGGGAACTATTGAGTATTATGGGATTGGATATAAAGTAATAGATTTTAATAGCATAGACGGATTTGATAAAATGAAAATAGGTACATATTTTATGGATTATGAGGATTTTCAAAGTGAATTTGAAGAGTATGAAAATATGATTAAAAAAACTTCAAATACAATACTATTAAAGACAGGTTTTAGAGAGGAAGATGCAGAAGAGATAAATGTAGAGATTATTAAAGAAGCTAATGAAATTATTGATATAATAAAAAATGCTGAATTTACTAAAGATACATGTGATGGACTAAATGATTATTTAATGTATATTAATATGAGTGAGAATGAAGAATATGGAATAGAGATATTTGAATATGATAATGTTCATATTACAAATATAGAAAAGGGAGAAGCTAAATTAGATAGCACATCGTCTAAGATTATAAATAATATATTAAATAAATATATAGAGAATAAATAAAAAAATATTTATAAATAATAAAGGTAGATTTGGAGGAAATATGTCTAAGATATTAATAATAGAAGATGATGAAAAACTAAGAAAAGAACTAGAAATATTTTTAAATAAAAACGGATATGAAGCAAGTATTATAAGTAACTTTGAAAATCCTCTTAAAGAAGCTTTAGAAAAAGAAGCAGACCTTATTTTATTAGATATAAACCTTCCTAATATAGATGGAGAATATATTTTAAGAGAAATAAGAAAAGTTTCAAATGTTCCAATAATAATGATTACTAGTAAAGATAGTGAATTAGATGAACTAATAAGCCTAAATTATGGAGCAGATCAGTATGTAACAAAACCTTTTAATATACAAATACTGCTTGCAAAAATATCAGGATTATTAAAAAGAAGTAAAATGACAGATACAAACCAAAATAAGATAGATTGTAAAGATTTTATTCTAAATGTTTCAAAAAGTATAATAGAAAAAGATGATAAGCAAATAGAACTTACAAAAAATGAACTTAAAATAATATATTTTTTAGTATCAAAAAGAGGGCAAATAGTATCAAGAGAAGATATAATAAATTATTTGTGGGATAGCGAAAGTTTTATTGATGATAATACATTAACAGTAAATATGAAAAGATTAAGAACAAAGCTAGAGGAAATTAATCTAGGAGATATTATACAAACAAAGAGAGGACAAGGATATATTCTAAAATGAAAATAAGTGATTTTATAAAAGAAAAAATATTAGGATTAATTCTAATAATAATTGTACAAATAACAGTAGTTATATTTTTACTTCCATTTAATGTAACAATAGGGATATCAATATATATTTTTTTAATCCCAATTTGCATATATCTAATCTCTATAATTATAGAAGGATATAAGAAAAAAGCATATTATGATTTTTTAGAAAATAATCTAGATAAATTACAAGAAAAATATTTAATATCAGAAATACTAAAAGAGCCTGAGTTTGTTGAAGAAAAGATATTAAAACAAGTGCTTGAAGAAACTGGTAAATCAATGATAGAAAATGTAAATAAATATAAATTTAAAGTAGAAGATTATAAAGATTACATAGAAATGTGGATACATGAAATAAAAATACCTATTGCAGCTAGTAAGTTAATTATAGAAAATAATAAAACAGAAGTTACAAAAAATATAGGAGAGGAAATTACAAAAATAGAAGATTACATAGAGCAAGTACTTTTCTATGCAAGAAGTAGTACTGTTGAAAAAGATTATTTCATAAATAAATGTTTATTAAAAGATATAGTAAATAGTGTGATTATTAGAAATAAAGAACTTATTGTATATAATAATATAGAAGTTAATTTACATGACTTAGAAAAAACAGTATATACAGATAGTAAGTGGTGCATCTTTATACTTAATCAGATTATACAAAATAGCATCAAATATTCTAAAAAAGATAACAAAAAAATAGAGATTTTTTCAAATGAAAGTGAAGAAAATGTAATGTTATATATAAAAGATAATGGAATAGGAATAAGTGATAAAGATATTTCAAGAGTATTTGATAAAAGCTTTACAGGTCAAAATGGAAGGATTATTGGCAAAAAATCTACTGGAATGGGGCTATATTTATGTAAAAAGCTTTGTGATAAATTAGATTTGAAAATAGAGATATCCTCTGAAGAAAATATAGGTACACTTGTTAAAATTACTTTTCCAATTAATAGTTACACTAATTTAAAAAATAAATGATAAGATAATATAGCAAGATTAATATATCAAAATATAATAAATAGAAAATAAGAACAAAAATAAAGTAGGAATATATGCCTACTTTATCATTTTTAATATTTCTTCTTTTAAAACAGATACAATCTTATCTTGAGGTACTTTTCCTACAATTTTTCCCTTTTTAAATAATACACCTTCATTAATTCCACCTGCAATACCAATGTCGGCATGTGAAGCTTCACCAGGACCATTAACAACACAACCCATTACAGCAACTGTTATATCACTTTCAATACTTTGTAAAAATTCTTCTACTTCTTTAGCAATTGGAATTAAATCAATTTGAGTTCTTCCACATGTAGGGCAAGCTATTAATTTAGGTGACTTACTATAAAGATTGCAATCTTTTAATATTTCTTTTGCAACCTTAATTTCATTAATAGGATTATCACTTAAAGAAACCCTAATAGTATCCCCAATTCCTTCTCTTAGCATTATACCTAATCCTATACTAGATAAAATTGTTCCACTAAAAGCTGTACCCGCTTCTGTAATACCAAGATGCAAAGGATATTTAAATGTATTAGAAGCCATTTCATAAGCTTTAATACATAAATCTAAATTAGATGCTTTAAGAGAAATTGCAATATCATAAAAATTTAAATCTTCTAAAATTTGAACATGTCTTTTTGCACTTTCAATCATAGCTTCTGCAGTAGGAACATTGTTATATTTCATAAGTAAATCTTTTTCAAGTGAACCTGCATTAACACCAATTCTTATAGGGATATTTTTTTCTTTGCAAGCATCAACTACAGCTTTGACTTTTTCTCTTCCACCAATATTTCCAGGGTTAATGCGAACCTTATCTATTCCAGAGTTAATTGCTTCTAAAGCAATTCTATAGTCAAAATGTATATCTGCGACAATAGGAATATGAATATTTTCTTTAATCTCTTTTATGGCTTTAGCATCTTCTATATCTAAGCAAGCAACTCTAATAATCTCACAACCAGCTTTTTCAAGTTCTAATATTTGATTAACTGTACTTTTTACATCTTTTGTTTTAGTATTACACATAGACTGAATAACAACTTTATTTTGACCTCCAATTTGAATACCATTAACAAAAATAGGTCTTGTTTCTGTTCTTTTCATTGCAAACCTCCAAATATATTTTAAAGATATTTTAGTTTAAAAGCATATCTTTGTCAACTACCATGCATTAGAAATGGCTTGCTTAATAAATAAAGCTAGATTCTTAAAACTAAATATTGTACTTAATATTTAATATTTTTATATAAAAAATAACAAAAAAATTGTTTAATATGGTATAATTTAGTTATATAATAAATTAATGGAGAAATAGTAATGCTTAAAAAGAAAGTAAAAATTGAATTATCAAGTGAAGAACAAAGAATAATTCTATATGCACTAAATGAGTTGAGAACAGAACTTATTCAAGAAAATAGGTATGCAGATGTTGTGAATGAAGCAATGTGCAGATTAAAAAGTAAAATGAAAGCTGATAGATATATTCTAGGAGTTATATTAAATGCTTTAGATAGAAAAAGAAAAAATGAAATTTCTAAAGGTCAAGACACAGAGCAGATGGATTACTTAATTTTAAGGTTATTAGATATACATAAAATATTAAAATAGTAAGTTGAAAGTGAGGACTACAAATGCATAAAGGAAAAACTGGAATATTATTAATAATATTAGGAAATATATTGTACTTGGCTTATACCTTCTTTTGTGGTAATGAGGTTACACCATTTAGTGAATTTAGTTCGGGTTTGTTATTAGGTTTATCAATAGGAATTAATTTAATAGGAATAATATTATTGGTACTATATATTTCAAAAAATGAAAAAAATAAATGATTATATAGAAAAGAAAGGAGGCAAA
>CALXQA010000003.1 GCA_944390335.1 uncultured Clostridia bacterium | reverse complement strand
AAAAGTTGCCCACCGCCCACCATTTGCCCACCAACAGAAAAATTGCTCACTTATTGGTGGGCAATTTTGTTTAAAATTATAAATAAAAATGGATTGCTAAAAAACAATTTAAAATAAATTTCTATGCGTTGATTTTTTATATTTAGAAAAAATAGGAAGATTACAAAGAATACAAATGAAAATGTTAGGAAAAGAGAAATACAAAAGTTCTCCTATTTAATCAAAACAGTAGTTTTAGATTAAATATAGCCTTAACTTTTAAATGACTTAAACAATGGTCAAATAAAGAAAAAATTTTATTAAAAAAGTAGAAATAAAAAATATCTGTATAAATAGCAATGAAAAATAAATTAAGCTTTTTAATAAAAAAACTTGCATTTTTTTCAAAAAAATGTATAATATATATATGAAGAGTAATTCGTTCGCCGAATTAATTACGGGTCGATAGCTTGTCTATTGGCAATACGCTTAGACGTATGGGATAACGTAATCGGGGGAATTACTCTTTCTTTTTATGTAGTCAAATGAATTATATTTGGAAAAATTTTAAACCAATCTATAGGTGGATAAAATTTAATTCCATATCCAACAATAAGTCCTTTATACATCCATATATTTGATTTTAGTTTAATAACATATTCCCATTCTTGTTCATCATTATATTTTATTGCTTGTGCAAAAGAACTACAACAAACATCTGCTAATTGTAATAAGTTTCTATCTCTATTATCAAAAAAATTTATATTTTTTATACATTTTATCAATATATGATGATATTTTCTTTTATTCATTAATTCATTTTTTAAATAAGCATTTTTAGATTTATTATTTTCATTGCGTGTACTTATAAAAATATTACAAGTTCCTTTATTATTAGTTACATAGTATGTAACTCTTTCAATAAGATAGCTCATAAAATAGGGGTATAAATCTGAAGATTTTAATTTATTTATTTGATAAGTATTTATAGCTACATGAATGATTTTAAAGTTTTCAGAAATTAAATTATAAATGATTTGAATTTTCTTTTCATATTTTAATATTCTATTCCAATGCAGTTGATCTTTTCTATTCATATTCATGTTTTCTTTAATTTTAACAATTTTATTAGATAATATTAAATCATAATCTTTAGGAACAATTATTGCTGTGAGAATAAACCATTTACTACCTCTTTTTATTCCCTCATCTCCGACTTTCATCTATATATACATTATATTCCACTGTATATTTTCTTTCCTTTCTCATTTTTATTTTTTTATTAATTCTTAAGCTTTTATAAAAAGTTATTAAATAAAAAATCTGATTTAAGTATTATAGCATAATTTTGAGGAATAGACAATATTTTCATTTAAAACCGATAAAAAAATCAAGTAATACTTGGTTGATTGTTTAGTTTATTCTATTATTTTACAATATTAAGCATATTATTTCTTATTTATAAGAAAATGTAGGCGATAAATATATAATTAATATAAATTGGTAAAAATATAGGTATCAGTAAAGTGGTGCCTTTTTTCTAATACAAAAATAATATTTAAAACTATTGCAAGAAATATGTATTAATGATATAAATAAGTAAAATAAAACTTGGGGGAAAGTGAGTAACAAATGAATAAAATATTAAAAACATGTATTTTATCTATTTGCATATTATTATCAATAAGTATATATAATTATGCAAATGCAGATTCATATTTGTATTTAAATAATCTAGAATTTGATGTTACTGTAAATACAGACGGTTCAATGGATGTTATAGAAACATGGAATATTAGAGTAGAAGATACAAATACATTATTTAAGGCATTTGAAAAAGATTCATCTAAATATACAAAAATAACAAATGGAAAAGTAAGTAGAATTAATAAAAATGGAAAAGAAGAAATATTTACAAATACTAATAAATATTCATATCATTTAGATGAAGGAACATACTATTTTTTAGATAGAGGAAATGAATATGAAATAGCTTGGGGAACTGGAAAAGAGAATAATGCTGGTAATGAAACTTATGTAATAAGTTATCATGTAGAAGGAGCAGTTGGAAAATACAAAGACTGTAGTGAAATATATTGGCAGTTTATTGGTAATGGATTTGAAATTCCAGCAAGAAAAATAACTGGAGTAATACATTTGCCAAATGGTATAAACAGTAAGGAAGATATAAGAGTGTGGGGACATTCAGAAGATTTAAATGGCACAATATATGCGACATCTAATAATACTGTAAAGTTTACTGTAAATGATAATAAAGAAAATAATATGATAGAAATAAGAATAGCAATACCATCAAATGTTATAACATACTCTAATAGGGCATATAATAAAAATAAATTAGATGAAATTATAAAAGAAGAAACTAAATGGGCCGATGAAGCAAATAAACCTATGAATGTTGCTAGTACAATTGTTAATATAGCATATGGAATAGTTATTACAGTATTAGCAATTTACACTTTAAACTATATAAAAATAATAATAAAAAATAAAAATAAAAAGCCATCTATGTATTTACAATATTATAGAGAATTGCCAAATATTAATTCTACCCCAGGTGAAGCATTATTCATTTTAGATAATCAAAATAAAAATTTAGATGGAAAAGATTTTGGAAAGCTATTTTCTGCATCTATATTAAATTTATCATTAAAAAATGCAATTAAACTAGAAAAGATAATTTATCAAAATGGAAGAGAAGATACAGTAATAAAGATATTAGTTCAAGATATAAAAAATGTAAATGGATATGAAGAAGATATAGAAGTGTTTGAATATATAAAAAAGGCATGTCAAAATAAAATCAAAAACTATACAATGGATTTTAATATGGCCACAAATAATAATACATCTATAACAATAAATGATTTAAAAAGGTATATGGAAGTGAATAAAGATGAATTAATTTCATTAAAAACTAGAATGGATGATATAATAAGTGCTAAGCTAAGGTATATGAATTATTTGGATGAAAATGCTATTATTAAAAAGAAAAAAATAGCTAATAATAAACAGGCAATATTTATGCTTATTTTTATAGGAATATTAACAATATATGGCATAGGTAAAATGTTTGAAGAAATAGCTGTTCCACCTTTTTATTATATTACTATATTTATATTGCTTGCAGTAGTACTATTCTTAAGATATTTTGCTAAGAAGAGTATTAATGTATTTAATCAAGCAGGACTTGATGAAAAAGAAAAATGGAAAGCATTTAAAAAATATATGGAAGATTTTTCTTTGTTACATGAAAAGTCAATTCCAGATTTAATACTTTGGGAAAAATATCTTGTATATGCAACAGCATTTGGAATTGCAGATAAAGTACTTCAAGGCTTAAAATCAGTATATCCTAATAGTAATATGGATTTTTCTACATATAATAATGTAAATGTTATTGTAAGAACTGATTTTTCAAGAAATCTTAAAACACATAGAAATTATGGCTCTAGTTCTAGGTCTCGCTCTTACTCTTCAGGCTCTGGAAGCGGAGGAGGATTCTCAAGTGGCGGTGGCCGGAGGTGGAGGCCGGCGGTAGAGGTGGAGGAAGATAACTTCTTCCAAGTATAATATAATTGTATTAATTAAGGAGAAATAATGAATAGATTAAAGAAAATTTCAATAATAATTATTTGCTTATTTATAATATTTTCTGTATTTACTTATTCAAAAGCAGATAGCTCATCATTAAGATTAAATAGCTTAGATTTTAATGTTAATATAAATACAGATGGTTCTATGGATGTAGTAGAAACTTGGAATATAAGAATAAATGAAACAAATACACTATTTAAGACTTTTAAAAAAGATAATTCTAAATTTACTAAAATTACAAATGGAAAAGTAAGCAAAATTAATAGAA
Source organism: uncultured Clostridia bacterium (assembly GCA_944390335.1). Taxonomy (GTDB): domain Bacteria; phylum Bacillota; class Clostridia; order TANB77; family CAG-508; genus CAG-793. The sequence goes on along the minus strand of CALXQA010000003.1, from coordinate 31,189 downwards.
ATGGTGTTGAAGAGAGTTTATATAATTCTAACAGATATTCATACCATGTAGATGAAGGTGCTTATTACTTTTTAGATAGAGGAAGTGAATATGAAGCAGCATGGGGAACTGGATATGAAAATTCATCTGGCACGGAAGTATATAAAATAAGTTACCATGTAGAAGGAGCTGTTGCTAAATATAATGATATTAGTGAACTTTATTGGCAGTTTTTAGGCTCTGATTTTGAAATTCCAGCTGATAAAATTACAGGAGAAATTAATTTGCCTTATGGAATAGAGAATAAAGAGGATATAAAAGTTTGGGGGCATACACCTGATTTAAATGGTACAATATATGCTACATCTAATAACAAAGTAGAATTTGAAGTATTAGATAATAAAGCAAATAAAATGGTAGAAATAAGAATAGCAATACCTACTGATGCTATATACTATTCAGATAGAGAGTACAATAAAAATAGATTAGAGGAAATTATAAGTGAAGAAACAACTTGGGCAAATGAAGCAAATACATCTAGGATTTTTAAAATGATTATAGTTGGCATTGTATGTTTAGTTATAGTATTAATTTTATTATACTTTTTAATAAAATATATAAGAATATTAGCAAAAGCAAAGAAACAAGTAGCAAGTATGCATTTTGACTATTTTAGAGATGTACCAAGAAAAGACGCAACTCCAGCTGAAGGGTTGTTTATAGAAGAAAATAAATACGGAAATTTTGATACAAATGATTTAGGGAGAATTTTTTCATCTACTATTTTAAATTTATCATTAAAAAAGGCATTGAAAATAGAAAGAATATTAGATGAAAAAGGAAAAGAAGATAGTAAAATACAATTATTAGTTCAAAACATAAATATGGTTACTAATAAAAATGATGAGATATGTATATATAATTTCTTGATAGATGCATGTCAAAATAAAGTGTTAGGGCTATTTCAGAATGAAAATAACCAGACAAATGATAATACATCTATTACAATGACAGAACTAAAAAGATACATTGAAACACATAGCCAAAAAGTAATAGCTTTAAAAAACAAGATAGATATATCAGTAAAGAGTAATCTAATTAATATGAATATATTAACTAAAGAAGGAATGAAAAAGAAAACTAGTATAACGACTAGCATAACAATACTATTTATGATTGTATTCTTTGGTATAATATTTTTAGTAGCATCAGATATGGTTACTGCTAATTTTAAAACTATAGGGATCCCTTGGTATATATTGCTTATTATAGGAATAATGCTAGTAATTATTATAATTATAGGAAGTATAGCAAATAGTAGAATAAGTGCATATACACAATTAGGACTAGATGAACAAGACAAATGGAAAGCTTTTAAAAAATATATGGAAGATTTTTCACTTTTAAATGAGAAAAGTTTACCAGATTTAGTGCTTTGGGAAAAATTTTTAGTATATGCAACTGCTTTTGGAATATCAGAAAAAGTTATAAAACAGCTAAAAATTGTATACCCTAATTATGATAGTATGGATTATACAATTTATCCTAATATGTATTTATTAATGCATATGGACTTTAGTAGAAGCTTTGACTCAGTAAGTCATTCTATGTCATCAGCATTTTCATCAGGTACTGGTGCAGGAGGAGGATTCTCCGGAGGAGGCGGCCGGTGGTGGAGGCCGGCGGCGGAGGTCGGTGGTAGATAACCACTTGTAAATTATATAATGTGCAATTAGTTATAAATAAGATTATAAATAAGATAAAGTATATAAGTAAAATCTATTCAAAAACTTATATCCTTTATTTTATTTTTCTTATTAGTTCTTTAAAATCTATTAATATTTTTCTAAAGTTTTTTTAATTATTTTTTTAAAGTTATTGTTTAATTTACATAACGATGATATAATATATACATTATGAAAGTAGAATTTTTCACATTAGGTTGTAAAGTAAATACATATGAGACAGAAGCAATGAAAGCACTATTTATAGATAGAGGATATGAAGTAATAGATAATGATAAAAAAAATAGTAAAGAAGCAAAAGAAGTATCAGATATCTATGTTATAAATACATGTAGTGTTACAAACATTGCAGAAAAAAAGTCTAGACAATATATAAGAAGAGCCAAGGAATTAAATCCAAAGGCTATTATTGTTGCATGTGGATGTTATGCACAAGTTGCAAAAAATGATATAGAAAAAATTAACGGAGTAGACATTATACTAGGAAATAATGAAAAAACAAATATTGTAGATATAATAGAAAAATATATAGGTAAAAAAGAAACTATAGTAAGTGATGTAATGCACCAAAATGATTATTTAGATTTTAAAAATACAGAAATTACAAAACTAAATAGAGCAGATGTAAAAGTACAAGATGGTTGTGATAGATTTTGTTCATATTGTATAATACCTTATGCAAGAGGAAAAGTAAGAAGTAGAGAGCCTGAAAGTATATTAAAAGAAATAAAAGATTTAGTAGGAAAAGGTATAAAAGAAATAGTTGTAACAGGTATTCATTTAGCATCATATGGAAAAGATTTTAATGATGAAAAAGGAAAAGAATATAGAGAAAAATATGGATATGAAGAAGAATATAAAAAATTTGATGCAAAAGATGACTTACATTCAGGATCATTTAGGCTAATCGAACTTTTAGAACAGATAAATAAAATAGAAGGATTAGAGAGAATAAGATTAGGCTCAATAGAACCAAAATTAATAAATGACCAATTTATATCAAGACTAAAAAATGTAAATAAAATATGCCATCATTTTCATTTGTCACTTCAAAGTGGGAATAACAAAACTTTAAAAGATATGAATAGAAGGTATAATATAGAAGAATTTGAAGATGTTGTTAATATACTAAGAAAAACATATAAAGATGTAATATTAACTACTGATATAATTGTAGGGTTTCCAGGAGAAACAGACGAAGATTTTGAGAAAACATATAAATATTTAGAAAAAATAAAACTATATAAAATGCATATATTCAAATATTCGCCAAAAAAAGGGACAATTGCGGAAAAAATGCCTATGCAAATAGATGGAAATATAAAAGAAATAAGAAGTAATAAACTTATAGAATTATCTAATAAAAATCAATTAGAATATAATAAAATGTATATTGGAAAAGATGTATTTGTATTAATAGAAGAAAAAGAGAAAAATATGTATAAAGGACATACAGATAATTATTTATTAGTAAATATAGAAGATGAAAATAAAAGTAATGATAAAACAATTATAAACAAAATAGTAAAAGTTAGAATAACTGATATATATAATAATTTAGAACTAAAAGGAATAATAGAATAAATATATAAATTAGAATAATAAATATAGTTTACATTTTAGAAATATATGGTATAATACTAAAAAAATGTGAAAAAATATAAAAGAAAAGGACTGATAAAATGAAAGCAATAGATATAAGAAATAAATATTTAAAATTTTTTGAAAAAAATGGACATAAAATAATTCCAAGTGCACCATTAATTCCAGAAAATGATCCATCTGTACTCTTTACTACAGCTGGAATGCAACCATTAGTTCCATACCTTTTAGGACAAAAACATCCAGAAGGAAAGAGATTAACAGATTATCAAAAATGCTTAAGAACTAATGATATAGATGAAGTTGGAGATAATAGACATTTGACATATTTTGAAATGCTTGGAAATTGGTCTTTAGGAGATTACTTTAAACAAGAATCTATAAAAATGAGTTATGAATTTTTGACTAAAGAGTTAGGAATACCTTCTGAAAAAATATCAGTAACATGTTTTAAAGGTGATGAGGATTGCCCAAAAGATGTAGAAACTGCTGAAGCTTGGGAAAAATCTGGAATACCAAAAGAAAGAATATATTTTTATGGAAAAGAAGATAACTGGTGGATAGCTGGAGAAGAAGGACCTTGTGGACCAGATACAGAAATGTTTTATGATACAGGAAAGCCAAAATGTTCTGAAGATTGTCAACCTTCATGTGATTGCGGTAAGTATGTTGAGATTTGGAACAATGTATTTATGGAATACTATAAAAAAGATGGAAAATATACTAAATTAGAACAAAAAAATGTTGATACTGGTCTAGGATTAGAAAGAATGGCAATGCTTCTTCAAAATAAAGAAACACCATTTGATACAGAAATTTTTAAACCAGTAATGGATAAACTAAAAGAACTTGCAAAAAATGACGATATATCAAGTAGAAGAATAGTTGCAGAACATCTGCGCGCAAGCATAATGATTGTATCAGATGGAGGAAGGCCATCTAATATTGACAGAGGATATATTTTAAGAAGACTAATTAGAAGAATGACAAGGCACTTAAATAAACTTGAAATAGATTTAAATAAATTACCAGAACTTATAGATTTAAATATAGATACTTTAGAAAAGCTATATCCTGAATTACAAAAAAATAGAGAAGTTATTAAAGAAGTAATAGTAACAGAAAAAGATAAGTTTATGAAAACTTTAAATAATGGAGAAAGAGAGTTCAATAAAGTTATAACTAGATTAAAAGAGAAAAATATAAATAAAGTTGATAGTAAAACAATATTTAATCTATACGAAACTTATGGATTTCCTCCAGAAGTAACTAAAGATTTAGCAATAGAAAATGGATTTGAAGTTAATTTAGATGAAGTTGATAAATTATTTAAAGAACATCAAGAAAAATCTAGAATGGGTAGTGAACATAAATTTAAAGGTGGATTAGCAGAACAAAATGAAAAAACAATAGCATATCATACAGCAACACATCTTTTAAATGCTGCACTAAAAGAAGTTATAGGGAAAGATTCACATCAAAGAGGTTCTAATATTACTTCTGAAAGAATGAGGTTTGATTTTAATTGTGACCATAAATTAACTGATGAAGAAAAAAAGAAAATAGAAGATTTAGTAAATAAATGGATTGATGAAGATTTAGATGTTAAAGTAGAAAAAATGAAAAAAGAAGATGCAATAAAATCAGGGGCAGAATGTATGTTTATTGAGAAATATCCAGATGAAGTTACAGTATATACAATAGGAGATGTCTCAAAAGAACTTTGTGGTGGACCTCATGTAAAACATACAAAAGAACTAGGGCATTTTAAGATTGTGAAAGAAGAGGCTAGCTCTCAAGGCGTAAGAAGAATAAAAGCAATATTGGAGGAAAAGTAAATGGAAGATTGTGTATTTTGTAAAATAATAAAAGGAGATATACCTTCAAAAAAGGTATATGAAGATGATGATATATTAGCTTTTTATGATATAAATCCAATTGCGAAAGTTCATGTTTTAGTTATACCCAAAAAACATATAACAAGTTTATTAGAGTTAAAAGAAGAGGACAAGGATTTACTATTTCACATTTTTAATAAAATAAATGAAATTGCTGAAATAGTTGGAGTTGCTAAAACAGGATTTAGGGTAATTTCAAATGTAGGAGAAGATAGTGGGCAAGCTGTAAAACATCTTCATTTTCATATATTAGGTGGTGAAAAATTGCCTACTAGATAAAACTTAAGATAAGGACTAGATTAATTGCTTAAATTATGATATAATATATATAGTGATTAATTAAAAATGAAAGGGAGAAAATATGACAAATAAAAAATATAATAAGGTATTAACAATTGTATTTATAATAGTAGTTGCAATAATATTTGTGCTATTAGGTTTTTGGGGTTATGACACATATAGAAAATATTATCAAAGACATGAAATTGATCAAGCTTTAAATGAATTTAATAATCAGGTAATACAAAATAATACTAACACCGCAAGAAATGAATTTACTGGAAGTAATGCAATTGAATTTAATGTAGTTGGTGGAAATGTTGTAAGTAATACTGGTGGAAGCGGTAATAGTAATAAAGTTGTAACATATAAAGGGTTTACTGTAATGGGAACAATAGAAATACCAGCAATTGACTTAGAATATCCAATATTAGAAAGAGCAACAAAATCATCACTAGAAGCATCTATTGGAATACTTGCAGGACCTGGTTTAAATCAAGTAGGTAATACTGTATTAGTTGGACATAATTATAGAAATGGAACATTTTTCTCAAGAAATGAAGAATTAAAAAATGGAGATTTAGTATATATTACAGATTCTACAGGAAATAGAGTAAAATATACAATATATAATATATATCAAACCTCATCAGATGACGCAGATTATATAACTAGAGATACAGCAGGAAAAAGAGAGATTTCTTTATCTACTTGTACAGATGATACAAGTTACAGATTGGTAATTTGGGCAAGAGAAGATTAATAAATTATAAAAAAATTTAAATAAGGTTGACAATATTGAAAAAATGGGGTAGAATATATATTGCATTTGCTTAAAGTAATGGTGGATTTAGCGTAGTTGGTTAACGCGCCAGTTTGTGGCACTGGAGACCATGGGTTCGAGTCCCATATTCCACCCCATATATATTGGGCTATAGCCAAGCGGTAAGGCATTAGACTTTGACTCTAACATGCGCTAGTTCGAATCTAGCTAGCCCAACCATAATATAATAGAAAAAATACAGAAAACACTATATTGTCATTCTAAAATGTAATGTAGTGTTTTTATTTTTATTAATAAATAAAATAGAAAGCTTGAGTGAAAGGAATAAAAAATGGATAATATAAAATTGATGCAATACTGGATAAATAGCAGCGATGAAGATTTTGATGCAATGAAAGTAATGTATAAAAATAAAAAGAATACATGGACTTTATTTCTAGGGCACTTAGTAATAGAAAAATTATTAAAAGGATTATATGCAAAGAAAAATAAAGAAAATCCATATACAGTAAAATCTCATAATTTATTAGTTTTGGCTGAGAAATGTAAATTAGACTTAACAGATGGAGAAATTGAAAAACTACAGATAATTACTCAATTTAATATAAGTGCAAGATATGATGATTATAAGGAAAGTTTTAGAAAAAAATGTACAGATGAATATACATCAAAACAAGTTAAAAATATTGAGGAGGTAAGAAAGTGGCTAAAAGAAATATTGATGAAAGAATAATGAAGTCAATAAAAAAATATGTAGAAAAAATAAGTAAGTATTATAATATTGAAGCAATTGTATTGTTCGGTTCTTATGCAAAAGGAATGGAAAATGAGAATAGTGATATAGATATAGCAATTATTTCAAGTGATTTTAATGATATTATTGAAGATGGTGCGAGGCTAATTGGTATGACATGGAAAATAGATACTAGAATTGAACCACACCCAATAAAATTGGAAGATTATGAAAATGTTTCTAGTCCTTTTGTAAAAGAAATTATAGATACAGGAATTAAGGTAGCATAAATTAAAAAAATAATAATCTTGACAATAATTGTTAATTGAGATATAATAAAAATATATTTAAGAGTTTACTTAGAGTAATAATAAAATACTTGAGCAGTAAAGAGTATATAGATATACTTACACTTAAAGTAAGATAAATAGAGTCTTACAAAGGAGTCTTAAAGGATTTCTTTGTAAGGCTTTTTGTATAAGGAGATGTTGAAATGCCAAAATTAGTATTAATAATAGGTCCACAAGCAGTTGGAAAAATGACAGTGGGCCAAGAATTAGAAAAGTTAACAGGATATAAGTTGTTATACAATCATATGACAATAGAAATGTGTAGACTAATATTTGACTATGATAAAGAAATATATAAAAAAATGAATAGTATTATTAGATATGAAGTGTTGAAAGAATTTTCAAAAAGTAATGAAAAAGGAATTATAGTTACTATTTGTTTTGACTTTGGAAAAGATTTAGAAAAAGATAAATTAGAAGCATACAAATGGATAGAACTTTTTGATGATGCTTATGTAGTAGAATTAGAAGCATCTGTTGAAGAAAGATTAAAAAGGAATAAAACAGAAAATAGATTAAAGTGTAAACCATCTAAAAGAGATTTAATATGGAGTGAGAATGATTTACTAAGGTCAAATATAGTGCACAAACTTAATTCAGAACCAGGAGAAGCTAAGAATATATTTGATAAATATATAAAAATAAATAATGAAAGAATAGAGCCAAAAGAAGTAGCTAAAAGTATAAAAGAAAGATTTAATTTATAGGGGGGAAAAGATGGAAATAACAATAGAAATACCAAAAATAGATGATTTTACTAGAATAAACGAACTTGCAAAACAAGTACATGACATACATGTTAACTGGAGACCAGATATATTTTTAAGTACAAATGAAGTTTTTAGTAAAATTGATTTTAAGAATTTAATAGATAGTAAAGAAATATTTATAGCAAAAAAACAAGATGAAATATTAGGATATATTACATTTAAAATAAAAGAAGTAAAAAATGCAAATATGAAGTACAGAAAGCAATTGTGTATCGAAGCTATATGTGTTGATGAAAAAAATAGAGATAAAGGAATAGGTACATTGCTTTTAGAATTCATAGAAAATATTGCTAAAGAAAATAGTTGTACAGATATGTATCTTACAGTAAATGAAGAAAATATAAATGCAATAAAACTATATGAAAAATTAGGTTTTAATGTAAAGAATATATCATATTTAAAGCATATATAAGAGCAATTGAAAAAATTATAAAATTGACGATACTCAGAATATTTTTTTAGTGTAGTTGATGTAATTAGTGTATTAACGGATAGTAAAATACCAAAAAGATATTGGTTAGATTTAAAAAGAAAGCTAACTGAAGAATGTAGCCAACTGTATGAAAATATCGTACAGTTGAAAATATTAGCAAATGATGGAAAAATGCGTAAAAAAACACCTACGAGGAAGCTTAATCTGTAACTAATATGTGGGGGCGCAAAAGTAAAATTTTGTTCCCCCACATTAGTGCTATAGCGCAAGAAAAGTACCTTTTTATAGGTACTTTTATGTTTGAAGATCTTATGAAACAATTGAAATTAGCAGCATCCTTTATTTCCACCACAGCAGCAGAATATTAATATTAAGAATATTATTAAGAAGCAGCAGTCATTATCTCTTCCAAATCCGCATCCACATTTATCTGGCATAATAAATCCTCCTTTCTATTTACTACTTTATGAGTAGCATTAATTAGCAACCACAGTTGTTGTCGTTTCCGCAGCTACATCCGCAGTTATTTCCACCGCAGTTGCAGCAAAGTAATAAGATTAATATTATGAACCATAATATTTCTCCGTTACATCCACATCCTCTCATACTAAACCTCCCTCATAAAGAATTTAACTTCTTTTGTATAGTATATACTATTCATAGTTAAATAAATTGGTTACGGATACTGTACAAAAATATTTACAAATGATATAATTCAGTTACAAGAAAGAGAACAAATATAAGGAGAAAAAGATGGGAAAGATAGTATTATTAGATGATTTAACAATAAATCAAATAGCAGCGGGGGAAGTTATAGAAAGACCAGCATCTGTAGTAAAAGAATTAGTAGAGAACTCAATAGATGCAGGTGCAAAAAATATAACAGTAGAAATAAAAAATGGAGGTATATCATACATAAGAATAACAGATGATGGTAGTGGTATAATGCCAGATGATATGGAAATAGCATTTGAAAGACATGCTACTAGTAAAATAAGAAAAGCAGAGGATTTAGATACAGTAAAATCTATGGGGTTTAGAGGAGAAGCTTTAGCAAGTATTGGAGCAATTGCAAAAGTAGAATTAGTATCTAAAACAGAAAATAGTGAAATTGGATATAAAATAGAAGTAGAAGGTGGAAATATAGTAGATAAATGTGAGGAAGGATGTTCTAAGGGAACAACAATAACAGTTAGAGAGTTATTTTATAATACACCAGTAAGATATAAATTTTTGAAAAAAGACTTTACAGAGTCAGGATATATAGAAGATATGGTAACAAGGATAGCATTAGCAAACCCAGAAGTTGCTATAAAACTTGTAAATACAGGAAAAATAGCTATTCAAACAACTGGAAGTGGAAGGCTTTCAGATGTTATATATAGCATATATGGAAAAGAAATAGCACAAAATATACTTCCAGTAGATTATGATTATGAAGATATGAAAGTTACAGGAGTAATAGGAAAACCTGCAATAGCACGTTCAAATAGAACGAACCAGCTTTTCTTTATAAATAAAAGATATATAAAAGATAAAACATTAACAAGTGCAGCAGAACAAGGATTTAAAGGCTTAGTGACAATAGGTAAACATGGATTTTTAGTATTAAATATAGATATGGATCCAAAAAAAGTAGATGTAAATGTACATCCAACAAAATTAGAAGTTAGATTTCAAGAAGATGGAAAAGTATTTAAAGCAGTATATAATGCAATAAAACAAGCTTTATTAAAGTTTGACTTAGTACCAGACTCAGATAAAGACTATAAAAATGAGACACCAAATGATATTTTAAAAAGCATAAATGCGAATGTAAATTCAAACTTATTTACTACAAAAGTAAATTCTAACTCATGGAATATAAATGAGGATAATTTAAAAGATAATACTACAGAAAAATCAGATAATATAGAAAAAATAGAAGAAAAGAAAGAAAACAAAATACCAGAATTTCAAGAATTCAAGTCTCAAGTTACAACATTAGATGCAGAAACAAGAAAAAAATTTATAGATGAAATAACAGGTACAAAATCACCAGAAGAAATAGGTATAAAACTTGCAGATATTACTAAATCATATATAGAAAATAAAAATGATAAAGAGAAAAAAGAAGAAACAATAGAAAAAATAGAAAAAATAGAACAAAAAGAAGAGAATAATACTGATTTAGAAGTATCAGATGAAAAGATAGAAAATAAAGTGCAAAAAGAAGAAGAGACTGGTAATAAAGAAGAAAATAATGATGAATATAAAGTAGATAAAAAAGAAGAAGAAAAAGAAGAAACATTTGAAGAAATGTATAAAAGGCTTTTTGGAAGAGATATAAATGATGCCAAAAAAGAATATGAAGAAGAAAGAAAAAAACAAGAAGATAAATATCCAATATCACCAATAACAGGCAAAGAAATTTCAATGTTTGAACAAGAAGGAATAGACAATAATCCTAAGTATAAATTTATAGGAATAGCATTTAAAACATATATTATTCTAACAATTGGAGAAGACTTATATATATTAGACCAGCATGCTGCACATGAAAGAATTATGTATGAAAAAGTAAAAGCCAATTATTATAGTGAAGGAGAAAAAGATTCGCAATTAATGCTTCTTCCAGATATAATAAATTTAAGCACAAGAGAAATGGGAATATTTAGAGATAATAAAGAAATGTTTAATAGAGCAGGTTTTGTAGTAGATGAATTCGGTGATAATACTGTAAAATTAACAGGAGTACCAGAATTCTGTTTAGACTTTGATACAAAAGAAATATTTTTAGAAACACTTGATGAAATAAATACAGTAGCAAGAACAGCAAAACAAGAATTAGAAAATAAATTTTTAGCAACAGTAGCATGTAAAGCAGCTGTCAAAGCACATATGGCATTAACAAAAGAAGAAGTAGATAGTTTAATGAATCAACTTCTTAAACTTCCAAACCCATTTACATGTCCACATGGAAGACCAACAGTAATAAAAATGTCAAAAAATGATATAGAAAAGAAGTTCTCAAGAAGGTAGGAAATTATGGAAATTATAACAATAGCATTTATAATAATATTAAATATAGTAGCAATAAGCATTGTGCTTAAATCATTAGGAGATATAGAGATAAAAAATAAAATTGCAATAACTCTTCTTGGAGTAATACTAATGTATGCAATTTTATATATAATCTATAATATATCATCAGCAAATGTAGACAAAAATATAATAACAGCATCAAGACAATTAATATTATTTACATTTCTTCCAATAAATATTCTATGTATATTAGTACCTATACTTTTGCAGTTTAAGAAATTAAAAAATAAGGAGATAAATGAACCAAAGTTTAAATTCAAAATAATATTATTTATTATAATAGGGATTATAATACTATTTATAGAAAATATGTATATAAAAGATATACAGCATGGAATAGAAAATTTTAATAATAATGTAATAGAAAAAAGTAAAGAAGGATAAGTTTATAAAGGGAGAAAAAATGAATAAAGTAATAGTTATATGTGGACCTACTGCTTCAGGAAAAACTAAACTAGGAATAAAACTTGCTAAAAAAATTAATGGAGAAATAGTATCTTGTGATTCAATGCAAATATATAAAGATATGGATATAGGTACAGCAAAACCTACAAAAACAGAACAAAATGAAGCAAAACATTATTTAATAGATTTTGTATCTCCAGACAAAAGGTATAGTGTAGCAGAATATAAAAATGATGCAGAAAATGTAATTGATAAAATTATAAAAGACAATAAAACCCCTATAATTGTTGGGGGTACAGGCCTTTATTTAAATTCTTTAATATATGGAATAGATTATCCAGATATAAAAACAGACTTAAATTACAGAAAAGAATTAGAAGAAAAAGTAAATAAAGATGGACTAGAAGAAATATATAAAGAAGCTAAAATAATAGATCCTATAGCAGTAGAAAAAATAAGTAAGAATGATAAAAAAAGAATATTAAGGATACTTGAAATATACCATAGTACAGGAAAAACAAAAACAGAACTAGAAAAAGAATCAAGAAAAAATGGAATAAAGTATGATTATAGAATATTTGTATTAAATATGCCAAGATGTGAACTTTATGAAAGAATAAATAAAAGAGTAGACATAATGATAAAAGAAGGGCTAATTGAAGAAGTTAAAAAAATAATTTCTAAATATAAAGAATTTCCTACTGCAATGCAAGGATTAGGATATAAAGAAGTTGTAGAATTTTTAGAAAACAAAATAACAAAAGAAGAAATGATAGAGAAAATAAAAATGGAAACAAGAAGATATGCAAAAAGGCAACTTACATGGTTTAAATCATATAAAGAAGCAACATGGCTTGATAGTAATAATACCAATAATGTTGATATAATATTGGAGGATATAAGTGAAAAATAATAAAAAGGAAGGTAAGAAAAATAAAGATAAAAACATTAATAATCAAGAAAAAACTAATATTATAAAAGACAAGAAAAAAATATATAAGGAAAAGTTACAAAAAAGAGAAAAAAGAATTAATAAACATAAAGATAAAGGGATATATGAAAATAATGAGAGCATTATTTTAGATAAACATAATAAAAATCTAAATATTGAAGTAACAAGTAAGAATAAAAAAAGAATTAATAGAGCAAAGGTTATTACTGTCTTTATACTTATAATAGCTGTAATTATATATATATCAGCTTCTGTATATAATTTAATAATTAATCCTACAGATACAGTAGTTGTAAAAGAAGGAAGAATATCGAGTGAAGAAACAGTAATTGGCTATATTATAAGAGAAGAAACTGTTATAAAAGGTGAGAATTATAAAAATGGAATGGTACAAATAAAAAATGAAGGTGAAAAAGTTGCAAATGGTGATCCTATATTTAGATACTATACATCAGGTGAAGAAGAACTTAAGAAAAAAATAGCAGATTTAGATATTAAAATTCAAGAAGCAATGGAAGAGAATAATGAGAATCTATTTTCTCCAGATACTAAGTTATTAGATACACAAATAGAGGAAAGACTATCAAATGTTTATGATATAAATGATATACAAAAAATTAATGAATATAAAAAAGATATATCAGAATATATTACAAAAAAAGCTAAAATAGCAGGAGATTTAAGCCCAAGTGGTTCTTATTTAAAAAAACTAATAGATGAAAGAAGTGGATATGAAAATGAATTAAATTCTGGTGCAGAATATATAAATGCTACAAGTAGTGGAATTGTATCATATAGGATTGATGGACTAGAAGAAATTCTTAATCCAAGTGATTTTTCTAAAATTAACAAAGAATTTTTGGACAGTTTAAATCTAAAAAATGGTCAAATAATATCTTCAAGTTCAGAAGGTGGAAAAATAGTAAATAATTTTATATCATATATTGCATGCACTTCAAAAAGTGAAGATGCAAGTAATGCTAAAATAGGAGATAAAGTAAAGATTAGACTTCCAAGCACAAAGGAAGTTGAAGGAAAAGTAGAATATATTATACAAGAAGCAAATGGAGAAAATACTATAATATTTAGTATAACAGAAGGAATTGATGAATTATTAAGTTATAGAAAAACATCGTTTGACATAATATGGTGGGATGCAGAAGGATATAAAGTGCCAAATTCTAGTATAATAACAGAAAATGACTTAAATTATGTCATAAGAACAAGAGCAGGATATTTAGATAAGGTATTAGTAAAAATAAAAAAGAAAACAGATAGTTATTCAGTAGTTACAAACTATAGTACATCTGAATTAAAAGATTTAAATATAGACAAAAATGTGTCAACATCAATAATTTTATACGACGAATTAATACTAAAACCGACAGAAAGCCAGATAAAAAGTGTAACATAATATTACAAAAATATTACAAATAAATTAAATAATCATTACAATAGTTTAAAAGGTATTGACAATAATGCAAAAAAGTTAGATACTTAGTATAATCGTAGACACGAAGGAGAAATTTAGGAGGTTGTTTATAAATGGCAAACGCAGTTTTAAGTAAATTTATGAATATGTTTGGAATGGGAGCAGAAGACGAAGAACAAGAGGAAGACTATGAAGATATAAATGAACAATATGAAGAAGATGATGATGAACCAAAAGGACTATTTGGAAGAAGAAATAATAAGGTTGTAAATATGGCACAGCAAGTAAGAATGGTTATAATGCAACCTACTGGTTTTGAGCAATCAGAAGAAATATGTGATTTATTAAAAGAAAAGAAATCTATAATAATAAATTTAGAATATGTAAACAAAGATGTAGCTAGAAGAATTATAGATGTAGTAAGTGGGGCAGCACATGCTTTAGATGGGCATATGCAAAAAATATCTAGTTCTATATTTTTAGTAGCACCATATAACTATGATATTACTTCAGATTCAAAAGAAGAAACTAAAAGTAAGATACCAGTATCTTGGCTAAAGAGTAACAGTAATAATTAATTAATATGGGGGAATAGTATGATTACACCATTAGACATTGAAAATAAGAGATTCTCTAAAAAAACTTTAAATGGATATGATCCAGAAGAAGTAGATGAATTCTTAGATGAACTTACAAAAGATTATTCTACAATATATAAAAGAGTTAATGAAAATGATAAAGAAGTAGAGGATTTAAGAAGTAAATTAGAAAATTATACAAGAATAGAATCTACACTTCAAAATACTTTACTTATGGCACAATCAGCAGCAGATGAAGTTAAAAGTGCAGCACAAAAGCAAGCAGACCAAATTATAAGAGAAGCCCAAAATACTGCAAAAGAAGCAACAAACAGTATAGAACTTCAAATTGCTGAAAAACAAAAGGAATTGGATGATTTAAGTAAACAGTTTGATGTATATAAAGCAAAAATGGAATCTTTACTTATATCTCAGTTAGAGCTTTTAAAAGAAGTTAATAAAAACGAGTAAATTACAATTTTGTAATAAAAATAGTGGAATATGTGCAGATTTTAGCATATATTCCTTTTGTTTTTGCAAATTTTATGGTAAAATATCTGTATTACAGTGATATTAAGGAAATATTACAATTTTATTAACTCTATTGACAAGAAAGGAAATATAGATAAAATAGTATTATGAGGGTAATCAGTGGTATAGCAAGAGGAAGCAAAATTGAAACTATTGACTCATTAAAAACAAGACCTACATTAGATAGAGTAAAGGAAGCTCTATTTAATATTTTACAAAATGATATAAAAGATAGCATTGTTTTAGACTTATTTGCAGGAAGTGGTGCTTTAGGAATAGAGTCACTTAGTAGAGGTGCAAAAAAAGTATATTTTTGTGACAACAATATTGATGCTATAAAAGTAATAAAAAGAAATTTAGAAAAAACAAGATTAATAGATAATGCAGAGGTCTTTTTTGGCGACTATACAAAATTACTAAATAAAATTAAAGAGAAAATAGATATAATATTTATAGATCCGCCATATAAATCAGATTTAGGTGTTAAGGCTCTAAAGGAATTAATTAATAAAGAATTAATAAATGAAAATAGTATAATAGTTATAGAAACAGATGAAATAGATAGAGATATAAAAGAATTAAATGATGTAAGAGGAGTTACAATAATTGATGAAAGAAAATATGGTAGAGCGAATTTAATCTTTGTAAAGAAGCGAGGAAATATATAATGGAAATATTTACATTACTAGAAACATTAGAAGAAATAATTGAAAATTCTAAAAAAATGCCTTTTACTAATAAGGTGATGATTGAACAAGAAGATTTGTTAGATATAATAAAAGAAATTCGATTAAAATTACCAGAGGATTTAAAACAAGCAAAATGGGTGAGTGAAGAGAGGGATAGAATTTTAGAAGAAGCTAAAAAAGAGGCAGATGATGTTGTTAAAGAAGCAGAAAATAGAATTATAGCTATGATAGATGAACATGAAATTACTAAAAAGGCTTATGAACAAAAAAATCAAATAATGGAAGCTGCAAATGAAAATTCAAGACAAATTACTCAAGGGGCAAAAGAATATGCTGATAACATATTAGCACAATTAGAAAAATCTTTGGAAGATACTTTAAAAGAGATAAGGCAGGATAGAAAAGAATTAAAATAATAAGGGGAAATTTTATGGAGAAAAATAATAACCTTACTAAAATAATAATTGTTACAGCAGTAATAATTATTATTTTTGTATTAACAATAATATTAATATTTTTTATTAGTAGTTACTATAAAAAAGCAAATAATAATTATAATATGTTAATCGATAATAATATTTTAGAAGATGATGATAATCAAAATGAAAATGATAAAATTTTTCAAGAGGAGAATCTAGTAATTATAGACAATTCTAATGAGAGTATTAATAGAAAATATGGAAGAATAGAAGTGGTTTGGATTGATGAAAATAATAATGTGATAGAAAAACCTTTAGAGCCATCTTTAGGAGGTCTTACACCAATTAAGTTTAATTCTTCAATTAATAATTTTCAAGTTGTTCAAAGCAATGATGAAGAGTGGTATAATTATGATGAACAAAAATGGGCAAATGCTATAAATAGCGATGGTAGTTATTTTGTATGGATTCCAAGATATGCATATAGGATAATATATTATTCTAATGAAAATTATTCTAATATAATAGGTTTTTGTGATGGAAGAGGACTTATTAAAATAAATGATGACGGAAGTTTTACTAGGATTTCTAAAAATAATACAGGTATAAGAGAAACTTCTAATCACTATATTGTGGCTCCTGCATTTTCTAAAGACACTGCTAGTGGATATAGAAATGGTGGCTGGAGTAAAGATTTAAGTGGTATTTGGGTGGCTAAGTATGAAATGAGTATGGAGACAAATGGAATTCATACTGATACTATTAATATAGATGTTGGAAATATTACAATAAATGATAATATTAAAGCAGTAAGCAAACCTGCTGTTAGTAGTTGGAGAAATATATCTATAAATAATTGCTATTTAAATAGTTTTTATTATGATAGAAATAGGGATAGCCATTTAATGAAAAGCTCTGAATGGGGAGCTATAGCATACTTGTCATATAGTAAATACGGAACAAATGGAAGGTCTATACAATGTAATACAAATTCTAATTATTTAACAGGTGGAAGTACTACAATCACAAGTGTATATTTGTCAAATAAAGGTCAAAGTTCAAATGGAAATGAAACTGGTGTATATGATTTAGTAGGAGGTGCTTGGGAATATATTGCAGCATATATAGATAATGGTTATACAGGATTAAGTCTTTATGGAGGAAATCTAGATACAGACTTTTATGGAAGTAAAAATTCTAAGTATAAAACAATATATAATCATGATAGCCAAGATACAGGAACGCTATATAATCAGGTATATTCTAATAATAATTATTCATTATCTCTAAGAAATAGAGGAGATGCTATTTATGAGATATCTAATATGCGGATATGGAAATAATTCTTTTAATTCTAATTCTTCATTTTTTATGCAAAGTGATATACCTTTCTTGATAAGAGGGGGGGATTGCCATGGAGGAACAACAGAGGGAATTTTTAGCTTTAATGGATATAATGGAAGTAGTAATACTGCAGAAGGATATAGAGTGGTACTTGCATTTTAATTAATGAAAATACTTTATTTAAATATTTAAATGAAAAATAAAGAAAAAATATACATAGAAAGAAAATAATAATGCATTTTAGGAGAACTTAAAATATAGGAGTGGCATATTATAAAAGTTAGAAAATTTATTTATGAAGGAAAATAAAGTTGGATTAAAAAGAATAAATGTTTTATTATTAGTAAATACAATTACAATAATAATTATATTAATATTCTCAGGAGTAGCTATTAGTTTGAGTTTGGTCTATAGAATAATATATAAAAACTCTATGTATGGTATTTTATATACATAGAGTTTTTTATTAGTAATATATCATATAATCAATATCTTTAAATATACAGTCTTTTTCTTCAATGTTTTGTAAAAATGTTTCTTCTATTTGCTCATCATTAATTAAACTATTATATAATTTATTAAATCTACCAATATGGTCTTTTATTCTTTTTTTAGCATAATCAACCATTGTACCATTAGTTATAATAAAAAGCCAATCACTACTTTGTGCTAATACTAATTCTCTAGCACATTGATTTAATACTCTTCTTTTAAAAGAATCTTTAGGCTCGTTTGGAAACATTTTAGCAAGCTTGCACATTCTATCTCCTGCTGTATGTAAATGTTTATGCACATAATCATTAGAAGGATTAAGCCAAACTTCTGAATAGCCTTTTGCACCCCAACTACTACGACATGGAGTTGATACTTGGATATTTGGATATTTATCTATATATTCACTAGGTGTTATTAACTTAAAGTTACATTTATCATAGTATATTTTTTTGGCAAGTACATATAAGAAATCAGGACCTTCATACCACCAATGACCATAAAGTTCTGCATCATAAGGACACACTATAATTGGAGGGGTATCCATATTTCTTGATAAATAATCTATTTGTGAATTTCTACAATCAAAGAAATGTCCAGCATGTTTTTCAACTGAATCCATAGCCCATCTTAAATCATATATATCTTTATTTTCTGTTTTACCTGTAATTCTATGATATCTTATTCCAGTAGATACCCTAACACCATTAGAAGCAATATATGGTTTTATATATTCATAAGGTGCATCATAACCAATATCTCTGTAAAATTCTCTGTAATTATAATCACCAGGGTAGCCATTAATAGATGACCAAACTTGCCTTGATGATTCTAGGTCACGACCAAAAGCTACTACTCCATCTGGTGATACAATAGGAGCATAAGTACCATATATAGGAGTAGGGTCTGCATATAGTATTCCGTGAGTTTCTGTTAAAACATATTCTATCCCAAACTCTTTTAAATATTTATCTGCTTCTGGAACATAGCCACACTCTGGAAGCCAAAACCCTTTTATTGGTTTATCAAAATATTTATAATATGTTTGAACACCAATACCTATTTGAGCTCTTACAGCTTTTTCATTAACATAAAGGATAGGGAAATATCCATGAGTTGCACCGCAACCAATAATTTCTAATTTCCCAAGTTCCTGAAATTTTTTAAATGCACTTATTAAATTACAATTATAAATGTCTTTAAAAACATGTAAATCATTAGAATATCTATCAAAGTAATATTTAGATAATGTATTTATTCTAGAATTATCTTTAGTCCTTTCAATTTCTTTTTCAGAAAGTTCAATATGTTTTTTTAAATATTTAATATACCTTTGTTGTAACATCTTATTATCTAACATATTTAAAAGAGGAGGAGTAAGAGACATAGTAAATCTAAAATCAACTCCTTCATCAACTAACTTTTGAAAAGTTAGAATAAGTGGAATATATGTTTCAGAAATAGCTTCATAAAGCCACTGTTCCTCTAAATAATCTTCACTTTCTGGATGATGCACAAAAGGTAAATGTGCATGAAGTACAAAACTTACATATCCTTTTATATCTTTTTCCATTTGTTTAGTCCTTAACAAAAATTTAGGTTTTCTTTTAGAAAACCTATAAAACAAATAATAAAAATATAATTAAAAGTTTGAGGTTGGATTTTGTGAAGAAGGATTACTAAAATCAAACCTATTAAGATTTTCTTTATCTGAAATATTAAACTCTTTGTATATATTTTTAATATTATTTAGTAAAAATGGCCTAATTACTTTAGTAGTATACTTATTTGTGTGTATATTTTTAAAATAAACTTTATCAGTATCTTTGAAGAAGAGTACATGGTCATTAGGTGATTCAATCATATTTGAAGATGTAATATATAAATAATCTTCTCTTACTTTATAACTAAGTTCTTTAGGCCTTCTTCCAAGTTCTATTACATATTGACATTTAGTATCATTAACATGTATATACCAGTTATTTGCAAAATCATCTATTTCAATTTCAAAAGAATATTTATCAGTTATATTATGCACTATTAGTACAGGTTTAGTTATATTAAAAAAATCTTCACCATATTTTTTTATAAAGTTATTTCTATCTTCATCAGATATTTCCCAATATACAAAAAGAGTATTTGGATTTTGTGCTAAAGCTTTTACTACAGTTTTGTTATATCTATATGGAAGGTCATAATATTCTAATATGGCTTTTTTATTTTTATCATTATCTTTTTGTATAACTTTTTTAGTTTTGCTACTTGTTTTAGTATTTTTTAAAGAAGTAGTTTTTTTCTTTTTTTGCGTTGATGTTTTTGATTTTGAATTTGTCTTTTTTACTGTTTTCTTATCATCAGACTTACTTACAACTTTAGTCTTATTAGCTACATTTTTTGATGTAGCTGTACTTTTTTTAGGTACTTTAACTTTAGAAGAACTTTTGTTATCAACTTTATTTTTTGGTTTATTTTTTTCATTTTCTACATTAATTTTTGTAACATTTTCTTTTGCTTTTTTTGGCATTTTTCTCCTCCTTAGTTAAAGTTATAATATACTCATAATATAATATAACAAAGAAAATTTTTAATCAATAGCTAAAATAAAAAATATTAAAAAATTTTGTATATTTTTATTTACTTTTGTAAAAAAGTTGTATAAAATATTTAAAGAAAAACCAAAAAACCAAAGAAAATTTAAAGAAGGGGGCAAAAGAATGAAAATTTTGATGCTAACGTGGGAATATCCACCAAGAATAGTAGGAGGAATAGCAAGAGTTGTACATGACCTGTCACATAGAATGATAAAAGACGGGCATGATGTTACTGTAGTAACATATAAAGATGGAAATGCCCCATATTTTGAAGACGATAAAGGCGTAAAAGTATATAGAGTAGATAATTATATGATCCACCCTAATAACTTTATAGATTGGATAATGCAACTTAATTTTAATATGCTTGCTAAAGCAAATGAACTTATTTCAAAAGAAGGAAAATTTGATGTAATACATGCTCATGATTGGTTAGTTGCATATGCTGCTAAAGCATTAAAAGAGTCATATAATATACCTATAGTATCAACAATACACGCAACAGAAAATGGTAGAAATAGTGGAATACATGATGAGACACAAAGATATATAAATGATACAGAATGGCTTCTTACATATGAATCTACAGAAGTAATAGTAAATAGTAATTATATGAAAGGAGAATTACAAAGAATATTTGGACTTCCTTTTGAAAAAATAAATGTGATACCTAATGGAATTAACTTATCTAATTTCACAGGAGTAGAAAGAGATTATGATTTTAGAAGACAATTTGCAATGGACAATGAAAAAATTATACTTTATGTAGGGAGACTTGTATATGAGAAAGGAATACAAAATTTAATAGGAGCTATGCCTAAGATATTAAGTAATTATCATGATGCTAAACTAGTAATATGTGGAAAAGGCGGAATGATGGACGAACTTAAACAAGAAGCTAGAAATTTAGGAATAGAAAACAAAGTGTACTTTGCAGGATATTGTGATTCTAAAAAAGTACAAAAAATGTATAAATGTGCAGATATAGCAGTATTTCCAAGTACATATGAACCATTTGGAATAGTAGCATTAGAAGCAATGCTTGCAGGAATTCCAACAGTTGTATCAGATGTAGGAGGATTAAATGAAATTGTAGAACATGGAGTAGATGGAATGAAGAGTTATGCAGGTAACTCAAACTCTATAGCAGACTCAGTTTTAGCATTACTATTTGATGCAAAACTATGTAGTGCAGTATCAAAAAATGCAGTAAAAAAAGTAAAAGAACTATACAGCTGGAATAAAATAGCACAAGATACACATTATGTATATGAACAAGCAATATGTCAAACAGAAGCACAAAAACAAGCAGAAAAGATAGCACAAGAAAAAGCAGAAAAAGCTACAAAAACACAAAATTCTACAAAAGAATTATCAAACCTATTAACTTTCAGAAAAAGAAGTGCATATGCATAATATATTAAAGAAAGGTAAAAATATATATGGAAGTATATGATGTAGCAAATAAGTTAGCAAGAGAAATAAAAGAATCAAAACAATATTTAAACTTAAAAAAAGCAAAAGAAGCATTAATGAATGATGCAAATAAAAGACAAATGATAATAGAATTTGAAGAATTAAAAAAAGAAGTACAATTAATGGAAATAAAAAGACAAGAAAATAAAGAAATTGATGAAAAAGACAAAAAAGAAAAGTTGGTTAAAATGTATAATGTTTTAATAGAAAATAAGGATATTAAGGAATATTTTGATTATGAAATAGCATTTAATCAAATGATGATAGACATAAATAAAATAATAGGAAGTAGTATAAAAGATGTATTGTAGTAAAAATACAATAATTAGGAGGCATTTACTTATGAAAAAAACTGAAAAAGGTGTAACATTGTTATCATTAGTTATAACAATAATAGTATTAATAATCTTAGCAGGAGTAGTAGTAAATGTATCATTAACAGACAGTCCAACAATAGAATCAATTAAAGATATGGAAAATAGTTATTATAACCATCAAATAGATACAGAAGAAAAAGTAAATGACATGGTAAACGGATGGGAAGATATTATATTATAATTATACAAAGGAGGATACAAATGAAAGCAAATGTAGCATGGAGTACAGATGAAGATGCATATTTAGCTGGAAAAGCTTGTGCAAAAAAAGCAGTTTTAGATTTAGTTCAAACTAAAGTTGCCTTTTTATTTAGTTCAGTAGATTATAATGAGCAAAAATTAATAGGTGGTGCAAAAGAAGAATTAGGAACAGCACCAATTATAGGATGTACATCAAATGGAGGGTTATTAGTACCAGACGGATATATAACAAGTGAGCATGGCTTTGCAGGAATGCTTGCTATAGGAGATCCAGATACAGCAGTAGGAGTAGCAGGTGAAAAAAAGCTATTTACTGCAAGAGAAACTGGAAGAAAAGTTGCAATAGATGCAATGAATAAAGTTGGTACTACATTTTCACCTTCATACTTTTTTATGATAGCAACCCCTGGAGAAGAAGAAGAATATGCAAAAGGTATACAAGATATAATAGGAGATGT
The DNA here is from genome assembly GCA_944390335.1 of uncultured Clostridia bacterium. Lineage (GTDB taxonomy): Bacteria > Bacillota > Clostridia > TANB77 > CAG-508 > CAG-793. Next base: position 7,587 of record CALXQA010000003.1, on the reverse strand, counting down.
ACCGATGTTTGGAGGAAGCTGTGCTGATAATGACTTATCTGGAAAATGGAGGATATTCACTTCAGATAAAGTATTTTCAGAAGGTGTAGCAGTTGCATTTTTCTATACTAATAAAAAATTAGTAAATGAATATACAGGAAGATATCATGAAACAGTAAATGCAGGAATAATTACAAAAATAAGAGGAAAAAGAACATTAGAAGAAATAGATAATATGCCAGCAATGAAGAAATATTCAGAATGGACAAAAATAAAAACAAGAGAACTTATGGGAGATAAAATACTAACAGCATCAATATTAAAACCAATAGGAATAAAAACACCAACAGGAAATATAACTCTAATTAGACATCCGATGGCAGGAAATTCAGATTATTCTATAAACTTAGGAAATGATTTAGCTGTAAATACAGCAGCAATACAAATGCAAGCAAGTTTAGATGAATTAATAAAGGCACCAAAATTAACACTAAGAGATTTAAAAAGAAAATTAAAAGCAGAGCCAGCAGCATACCTATTTATACATTGCGGAGGAAGAAAAATAGCTATAGGAAATAGGATAGAAGAAGTAAACAATCTGTTAAAAGAAGAAGTAGGAAATGTGCCATATATAATGCCATTTACATTTGGAGAATATGGAAGATATGAACATGAGGCAAATAATATGGGAGGATTAATGCTTTCATTTACAGCTTTTTGTAAATAATAAGATTTATTAAGTAAAATAATAAAAAATAAGAAAAAATAAAATAAAAAAGTACATATTGATAATGGATAAGGAGGAAATAAAATAATGGAAATTGAAAAATTCGTGTTAAATGAAACTTCATATTTTGGGGAGGGAGCAAGAAAAGTTTTACCAGAAGAGATAAAAAATAGAGGATTTAAAAAAGTTTTAGTAGTAACAGATGAGTCATTATATAAAGCAGGAGTAAGTTCAAAAATAACAGATTTACTAGAAGCAAATAGTATAAATTATGTATTATACCATGATGTAAAACCAAACCCACCAATAGAAAATGTATTAGCAGGAGTAAAAATGTGCAGAAATGAAAAATGCGACTTAATAGTTGCAGTAGGTGGAGGTTCAAGTATAGATACAGCAAAAGGAATTAGTATAATAATGACAAACCCTGATAGAGAAGATGTAGTGTCACTAAATGGTGCATCTAATACAAAAAATAAAGGACTTCCAATAATAGCATTACCAACAACAGCGGGAACAGCAGCAGAAGTAACAATAAATTATGTAATAACAGACCCAGAAAGAGAAATAAAAATGGTATGTGTAGATGAACATGATATACCAATTATAGCAATAGTAGATACAGAACTAATGGCGTCAATGCCAAAATCAGTTGCATCATCTACAGGAATGGACGCGTTAACACATGCTATTGAAGGATATATTACAAAATCTAGAAATATAATGTCACAAATGTTTTCAATGAAAGCAATACAATTAATATATGATAATTTAGAAAAAGCAGTAAATGATAAAGATCAAGATGCTATAAACAAAGTAGGACTAGGCCAATATATAGCAGGAATGGCATTTTCAAATGTAGGACTTGGAATAGTACACTCAATGGCACATCAATTAGGAGCAGTGTATGATACACCACATGGACTAGCAAATGCAATATTACTTCCAACAGTAATGGAATTTAATGGAGAAGTAAGTTATGAGGAATTTAGAAAAATACTTACAGAAGCAATGCATATAGATGCTACTGAATTTACAAAAGAAGAAGTAATAAAAACATTTTGTGAATGTATAAAAACATTATCACATGATGTAGGAATTACACAAACTGTAAAAGATGTAGGAGCAAGAAAAGAAGATTTTGATATGCTTGCAGAAAAAGCAATGGAAGACCCATGTAAACCAGGAAATCCAAGAGATGTAACTAAGGAAGATTTTATTATGCTATATAATAAAGCATGGTAAATCAACCAATGGGGACGGGCCTTTTTGGTTGAAAGATGTCTCATAAATGCTTATAAATAAATAAAAAATACAAGTTATAAAAATATACTTGTATTTTTTATTTATGGATTTTCAACCAAAAAGGCCCGTCCCCATTGGTTGATTTAAAATTCACAATTTTTTGGTGTTCTTGGATATGGAATAACATCTCGTATATTTTGCATACCTGTTATAAACATCATTAGTCTTTCAAAACCTATACCAAAACCTGAATGTTCTACGCTTCCATATTTTCTTAAATCTAAATACCACCAATAATCTTTTTCATCTAAATTTAATTCTTTCATTCGAGTTTTTAATTTATTAATATCTTCTTCTCTTTGGCTACCTCCAATAAGTTCTCCAATTCCTGGAACTAACATATCAGCAGCAGCAACTGTTTTTCCATCATCATTTTGCTTCATATAAAATGCTTTTATGTCTTTTGGATAATCATATACAAACACAGGCTTTTTAAATATTTTCTCACTTAAAAATCTTTCATGTTCTGTTTGTATATCTACACCCCAAGATACTTTATATTCGAATTCATCATTATGTTTTTCTAGTTCTTTTATAGCATCTGTATAGCTTATTCTTCCAAATGGTTCATTTACAGTAATTTTTAGTTTATCTAGTAAACCTGGTGCTATAAATTTATCAAAGAATTCCATTTCTTCTTTTGCATTTTCTAAAACATAAGATGTAATGTATTTACACATATCTTCTGCTAAATCCATGTCATCATTTAAATCTGCAAAACATATTTCTGGTTCTATCATCCAAAATTCAGCAGCATGTTTTACTGTATTAGAATTTTCTGCTCTAAATGTAGGACCGAATGTATATACATTTCTAAATGCTGTTGCATATGTTTCTGCTTCTAATTGTCCACTAACTGTTAAGTGTGAATTTTTTCCAAAAAAGTCTTTTGAAAAATCAACTTGACCGTTTTGTGTTGGAATATTTGCAAAGTCAAATGATGATACATTAAACATTTCTCCAGCACCTTCACAGTCACTTCCTGTTATAATAGGTGTGTGTACATATACAAAATTTCTTTCTTGAAAATATTTATGAATTGCATAAGATAATATACTACGCACCCTAAATACTGCATTAAATGTATTTGTTCTAGGACGAAGGTGTGCCTGAGTTCTTAAGAATTCAAATGAAGTATTTTTCTTTTGAATAGGATAACTAGTATCTGCTAAATTATATATTTGTATATTTTCTGCATGAATTTCAAATGGTTGTTTTGCATTTTCTGTTTTTACCACTTTTCCATTTACTATAATAGATGAACTTATTGTAAGCTTATTTATTTCTTCAAAATTACTTAAATTATTGTCAAATACAATTTGTAAGTTCTTAAAAAAAGAACCGTCATTTAATTCAATAAATCCAAAATTCTTAGATGAGCGTACTGTTCTAACCCAACCGGCAATTTGTACATTATTATTTATATAATCACCTGTTTTCTTGTATAAATCTTTTACTAATGTACTTTTCATAATTATCAACTCCTCTTTTTAAAATATAATACACATATTATACACTAATATACATAAATTAACAATATTTTATGAAATATTAATGAAATTATCAATATATGATAAAAAAATAGAGGAGAATTTTATTAAGTTACAAAAAAATAGTGATATAAATTAAGTACTTCGGAAACAATAATGATAAGTCTTATAATAGTAGAATTGTTGTCAATGATAGTTTTATCAATATTTGAAATAGAAAATATTATATGTAAGTAATATATGTAAAATAATTACAATTGATATTAGCTATATAATTTTATAGTAGTAATAGTAAGATTTTTTTGATTAAAAAAAGCTGGGGATTATGAATATGATAATTGTAAGTATAAATATATGCCTAGTTACAAACTAGTTTTATTTGCAATGTATTCAGGAAAAATAAGATATATGAAATTTCTTAAATGTAATAAAAAGACTTGGAATAAGCAATTTAAATAAAGTACTTTACAAAGATATTATATAGTAATATAATTTTTAAAGTAAAGGAGGTATATATGAGAAAAAATATAAATAATACAGAATCAATATTTCCAATGCCAGTATTGATGATTGCAACATATAATGAAGATGGAAGTATTGATGTAATGAATGCTGCTTGGGGTACGATGTTATCTAGAAATCAAGTAATACTTAACTTAACAGAAACACACAAAACTGTTAAAAATATTAAGCAAAGAAAGGCTTTTACAGTTAGTATAGCAGATAGTAAGCATGTTGTAGAAGCTGATTATTTTGGAGTTGTATCTGGTAATAACACTCCTAATAAGTTTGAAAACAGTGGACTTACAGCAACTAAATCAGAAAATGTAGATGCACCGATTATAAATGAGTTTCCTATTTGCATTGAATGTGAGTTTATAGAATACCAAGATGATGAGTATGGTTGTGGTGTAGTAGGTAAAGTTGTTAATGTAACAGCTGATGAAAATGTTATGAGAGGAGAAAATGTTGATATTGAGTTAGTTAATGCTATTGCATTTGATCCATATACTCATGGATATTACAGAGTTACTGAAAGAGTTGGAAATGCATTTCAAGATGGTCTGAAACTTAAAAAATAATTGTATTAAGATAAGGCAGATATTTTGGTTTATAAAGTATCTGCTTTATATATTTAATATAAAAATTTATTAAATTATTTTAAATAAAAACTATTGAAAAAAAAGTCGAATTAAAATATAATGAGTAAAAGTATAACAAAGGAGGAATGAATTATGCTTAAATCAAATGTTGCTTGGAGCACAGATAAAGATAGTTATAACGCAGGTAAGGCTACTGCTAAAAAGGCCGCAAATGACCTTGTTCAAACAAAGGTCGCATTTTTATATACATCAGTTGATAATGATGTTAAAAAAGTATTAGAGGGTGTTAGAGACGAACTTGGTACTGCACCAGTTATAGGTTGTACATCAAGTGCTGGAATAATTGTTCCAGATGGATTTATCTCATCAGATAATGGCTTTGTAGGAATGCTTGCTATAGGTGATCCAGATACAGTTGTAGGAGTTGCAGGAAGTAAAAAACAAAAGACAGCAAGAGAAACAGGAAGAGAAGTTGCAAAAGAAGCTATTAAGAAAGCGGGAGTAGATTTTGCACCAGTATATTTTTATATGGTAGCATCACCAGGTGAAGAAGAAGATTATTTAAAAGGTATTCAAGATGTTATAGGTAGAGTGCCTTTCTTTGGAGGCAGTGCGGCTGATAATACTGTAGAAGGCAAATGGAGTATATTTGCAGATGACAAAGTATTTTCAGATGGTGTAGCAGTTGCCTTTTTCTATACAAATAAAAAGATGGCAAATGTATACACAGGAGCATATCATGAGTCTGAAAATGTTGGTATTATAACAAAAATAAAGGGAAAAAGAACTTTAGTTGAAATAGATGGGGTACCAGCATTAAAGAAATACGCTACTTGGACAGGTAAGAAAATTAAAGATTTAGAAGGTGGCAACTTATTAGTTCAAACTATAACAGCACCTTTAGGTGTTAAAGATAGATTAGGTGATTTAGTTGCAATTCGTCATCCAATGCAAGGTAATCCAGATTATTCAATGAATATTGGAAATAATTTAGCTGAAAATACTGCAGTTATTCAAATGAAATCAAGTGTAGATGAGCTTATAAGTTCTACAGGAGATACTATGAAAGAACTAAATAAAGAAATGGATGGTGATATTGGAGCATATCTTTTAGTTCATTGTGGTGGAAGAAGACTTGGTATTGGTGATAGAATTGATGAAGTTGCAAAATTATTAAAGAAAGAAGCAAAAGGAGTTCCTTTTATTACTATATTTACATTTGGAGAATATGGTTCTAAAGAGCATGGATTAAATACTTGTGGAGGTTTAATGCTTTCATTTACAGCATTTTCTAAATGAAGAGATGGGGAAGACCCAAATATGATTATAAGGAGAAAAGGTATGAATAATTTAATAGGTTATAATTGGAAAAATGCTTCTGATGGTAAAATAATTGAGGTAACTAATCCTGCAACAGGAAATCTTATAGATACTGTTCCTAACTGTTCTATAGATGATGTAAATGAGGCAGTAGGTGTAGCGAAAATTGAGCAAAAAAAATGGGCAGAAGTTCCTATGCATAAAAGAGCAGATTGCATATATAGGTTTGTAGATTTAGTAGAAAAAAATAAAGATAGGCTTGCTAAACTTTTATCAGATGAGACAGGAAAGCCTATAAGAGAAGCAATTGCAGAAATTGCAAATGTTGGAATTGGTGCTAAAGCATTTGCTGAAAGGGCTAAACATTTATATAATGAATTAATACCAGCTGGACAAGAAGCTGGGCAAGAGAAATGTATGCAAATAACAGTAAGACAGCCAATTGGTGTTGTAGTTGCAATACTACCATTTAATTTCCCAAGTGATTTATTTTGTCAAAAAGTACCACCAGCACTTTTAATGGGAAATAGTATTATAGTTAAACCATCAAACTATAATCCACTTACATTAATAGAGTATGTAAAATTAATGATAGAAGCGGGAGTTCCAGCAGGTACAATACAAATATTAACAGGTGATGGACCAACTGTTGGACAAGAATTAGCTGCAAACCCAGATGTACATTTAGTATCATTAACAGGAAGTACAGCAGCAGGTATTCAAACAATGGGAACATGTTCTAAGAACTTAACACATGTTATGCTAGAACTTGGAGGAAATGATGCATTTATTTTCTTAGAAGATGGTGATATGGATTTAGCAGTAAAAGAAACTATATGGGGAAGATTATATAATGGTGGACAAGTATGCTGTGCATCAAAGAGATTTTTAATACATAATTCTAGAAAACAAGAATTTATAGATAGGATGAAAGAAATAATATCAAAACTTAAAGTAGGAGATCCATCACAAATGGATACAGATATGGGACCACTTATAAATGTTCAAGCAGCAGAAAGAGTTGAAGAATATGTTAATAAAACAATTGCAGAAGGTGCTACATTAGTATGTGGTGGAAAAAGAGAAGGAGCATATTATTATCCAACTATACTAGATAATGTTACTAAAGATATGGAAATAGCTAAAGACATGGAAGTATTCGGACCTGTAATACCTGTAATAGGTTTTGATACAGAAGAAGAAGCTATAGAAATAGCAAATAGTTCATCATATGGACTATGTGGTAATGTTATAACAAAAGACTATTCAAGAGGAATGAAGATTGCATATAAATTAGAATGTGGTGGTGCAATTGTAAATGGAGCAAGTTTCTATCGTTCTTTTGAAATGCCTTTTGGAGGATGGAAACATAGTGGTATAGGAAATGAAGGAGTTCTTACAACTCTTCAAGAGATGAGTAGATTAAAAACTATTATATTAAAAAATATTTTATAATTATTTTTAATATAATAGGAAATAAAATATTAAAACCGAGTAGAAAATAAAGTTTTTTGCTCGGTTTTATATTAAGAAATATTTTTTTGTGATTTTAATTAAATAAAAATAGGTGATTTATTTTACTAAGTCACCTATTTTTAAATTTAGTTATATTTAATCTAAAAATACATAATTATTTGGAGATGTAATTGAATTCCAATCTACA
>CALXQA010000002.1 GCA_944390335.1 uncultured Clostridia bacterium | reverse complement strand
GAGCGATTAGAAAAACAGATAATTGATTATATAAGGAAATTATTTGTTGAAATTGACAATAAAAAAATTATGTTAAATATTAAAAATAATAGAACAAAATATGATTATAAAAAAATGTTGGAAAAAATAGAAAAAGAAATAGAACTCATAAATAATAATATTGACAAAATGTATATTGATAAACTAAATAACAAACTTAGTGAAGAAATGTATGAAAGACTTTTTAAAAAAATGAAAAAAGCTGAAAAGGATAAAGAAACAGAGTACATAGATTTAAAAAAAGAAGCAGAGGAGTGCGTAGAAGATAATGCTGAAGAGATAGAAAAAGTTGTAAAAGAATTTTTAAAACTCGAAAAGCCAACTCCGGAAATTATGAGAGTACTTGTTAACAGAATAGAAATACATCAGGATAAACAGGTGGATTTATATTTTAATTTTAAGAAGTTAAATAATTTATCTGTTATAAAGGAGAATAATATTATTTAAAAATGCTAGTATTTTTACAAAACAATTTACGACTATACAAAAGTTATTTTGAATAAACAAAACAACTTGGCAAAGAACAAAAGTTATTTCGACAGACAAAATAACTTGATAAAAATATAATTAACATTATAACTGTCTACTTCGGAATCAACCAGAAGGAATATCAATGGCTATACCAATGAAAAATGGTGGCATGAAACCTTTAAAAGTAATGATATATGTTATACTTTCTGGAATTGCTACGGGAATAGGAGCTTTAATAGGAGCATTTATTGGAAACATATCAACAGAAGTAATAGCAGTATGTTTAGCATTTGCAGCAGGTGCAATGCTTTATATAGTATCAGGAGAACTTATACCAGAAGCAAATAAACTTTATCAAGGAAGAATGACTGCAATAGGTAATATTTTTGGATTTTTAATAGGTCTTTTTGCAATGATAGTAAGTTAATTATAAATTAATATATCAATAATTTAGAAAGTTATTTTGGAATTAATACAAAAAAATTTAATTAAATAAATAATTCAAAAATAGAAAAAATGTTATTTGATACTAGTTATGTATCTGTAAGAATTGTAAAAAAAAGAGGTATTATAAGTATAAATAAATAATGATTAGGGAGATAAAAATATGCCACACTATGAAAGATATGATAGTGTGCAAATAAAGAAATCAAAAGCAAAGAAAGCAAGAGCAAAATCCAGAAAAGAAGATGTAGAGGAATCTTTTATTAAGTTTATTATTAACAAAACCAGTAAAGCAACTGGAATTGTTATAGAGACTAGATATAATGAATCAATTATACTTTATAACGGAAAATTAATCACAGCTAGATTAAAAAAAGGTATTAATTTGATATGTAATAAAACAATATTTCCTGGAGATATTGTAGTAATAGGAGAAGAATGCAAAGGAGAATATTACATAAATAATTTAATTAAAAGAAAAAATATGTTATCAAGAACTAAAAAAGATAGTACAAGAAATAATTTAAATGCGGGAAGTAGGCATAATATTGCAGCTAATATTGATATTGCTATAATTGTAGTATCAGCAAAGATGCCACCATTACATCCAAAATTTATAGATAGATATTTAATGATTTTACAAAACAATGATATTGAATGTGCAATATGCTTAAATAAATCAGATTTAAAAACAAAAGAAGATGAAAAAATATTAGATATATATAGAAAGATAAAAATACCAGTAATAGAAACTATTGCAATAGATAGAAAAGGTATAAATGAACTAAAAAACGTTTTAAGAGGAAAGCAAGCTATTTTTTTAGGACATAGTGGTGTAGGAAAATCATCATTAATAAATGCACTAATGGATAATAATGAAATAAAAACAACGCATGTTAGTAAAAAAAGTAGAAAAGGTAGGCATACAACAACATCATCAAAATATTATACTTGGGATAAAAACTCGTCTATAATAGATACACCTAGAATAAGAAGTTTAGATATATCTAATCTTAAAATAAATGAAATACAAGAATATTTTCCTGAATTTAAAAATTTAGAAATGAGTTGTAGATATTCTAATTGTATGCACTATAAAGAACCAGTAGAAATGTGCATGGTAAAACAAGCTGTAAAAGCTGGAATTATTAGTATAGAAAGATATGAAAGTTATATAAGAATTTTAAAAGATGTTATAAATGAAAAAAATATAATAAATAATTTTACGCGCATAATTTATTCTTTTAGCATAAGTAATAACAGATAGATTAAAAAGTGTCCAATAAATTTCTTGAAAAGTGACCAATAAAAAGCTTGAAAAATAACCAATAAAAATATTGAAAAGTGACCAACAATATGTTAATATATAAATTAAGGAGGATATTGCAGATGTCGCTGATGAAAGAAGGATATAAGAAAAGAATAATTGATGAAAAAATCAAAAAGAATTTAGAAATTTTTGGAGCCATAAGTATTGAAGGACCTAAATGGTGTGGAAAAACGTGGACAGCATTAAATCATGCAAACTCAGTAGTTTATTTAAATAATGTTAGTAACAACTTCAATGAAAGAAAATTAGCACAAATGAATGTAGATTTAATTTTAAATAAAGAAGAGCCAGAATTAATAGACGAGTGGCAAGAAGTACCAAGTATATGGGACGGAATTCGATATAAATGTGATGAAGATAATAAAAAAGGAAAATATATATTAACAGGCTCAAGCGTACCAGTAACTAAAGATATACATCATTCTGGAGCCGGAAGAATATGTAGAATGAAGATGTATACGATGTCATTATATGAATCAGGAGACTCAAGCGGAGATGTATCTGTACAAGATTTATTCAAAAATAATATTAAAGATAAATTAACGGGTAAAGTAGACCTAAGAGAAATTATAAGACTAATAATAAGGGGAGGATGGCCACAAAGCATAGAAACAAATGAAGAACAAAGTTTAGAATTAGTTCAAAGTTATATAAATGATGTATTAAATTTTGATATAACTAACATAGATGGGACGAATAGAGACATAAATAAAATGCGTATGATATTAAGATCGCTAGCACGCAATGAAAGCACAATTAGTACTAATAGTAAAATAATTCAAGACGTAAATGATGATAATGATATAGCAAGTAGAAACACTATATTAGACTATATTGATGTTTTAGAAAAATTACATCTTATAGAAAATCAAATAGCATTTAGTATAAATTTACGTTCAAGTAGTAGAGTAGGAAAAATTTCAAAAAGACATTTTACAGATCCGTCATTAGTATGTGGTATTTTAGGGCTTACAACAGAACAATTATTAAATGATGTTAATTTTCTAGGATTTTTATTTGAAGCCCTTTGTGAGAGAGATTTACGAATTTATATAGAAAGCTATAATGGAAATTTATATCACTTTAGAGATAATACAACAGGACTAGAAATAGATTCAATATTAGAAATGCCAAACGGAGATTATGGAGCAATAGAAATAAAGCTAGGAACAAATATGATAGAAGATGCAGCAAGAAACTTATTAAAATTCTATGATTTATCTGTAAAAAAGCCAAAATTTTTATGCATTATAAGTGGATTAAATGAAGCAATAATAAGAAGACCAGATGGAATATATGTAATACCAATAACAGCCTTAAAGAATTAAAGAATAGTTAGAAAAATAACCTTTGAATAAGTATAAATATAATGTTGAAAAATAATTGACTATACATATAAAATATAGTACAATCATTACGAACAATAGTTTAATAGATAATAAGAAACGAGGCGTAAAATGGAAGAATTATTAAAAGAATTAAATCCAAGGCAAAAAGAAGCAGTAATGGAAACAGAAGGACCATGCTTAGTTATAGCAGGAGCAGGTTCAGGAAAGACAAAAGTATTAACATATAAGATAAGCTATTTAATGAAAGAAAAAGGTGTAAAACCATGGAATATTCTAGCCATTACATTTACAAATAAAGCAGCAAATGAAATGAAAGAAAGAGTAAATGCATTAGTAGGAGATGCAATAAATGATATATGGCTTGGAACATTCCACTCTATTTGCGTACGAATATTAAGAAAATTCATAGATAGAATTGGATATGAACAATCATTTGCAATATTTGATACAACAGACCAAAAAACATTAATAAAAAACTGTATGAAGGAATTAAATATAGACCCAAAACTATTTACAGATAGGTCAATACTATCAGAAATAAGCAATGCAAAAAACGATATGTTAACACCAGAGAAATATGAAGAAATTGCAAATGGAGACTATAGAAAAGAAGTAACATCAAAGGTATATTATCTATATCAAAAAAAATTAAGAGAAAATAATGCTATAGACTTTGATGATATAATTAATTTTACTATAAACATATTAACAGATAATGCAGACGTACTAGACTACTATTCAAATAAATTTAAGTATATATTAGTAGACGAATACCAAGATACAAATAAATCACAATTTATGCTTATATCACTATTAGCATCTAGATTTGGAAACATTACAGTAGTAGGAGACAATGACCAATCAATATATAGATTTAGAGGAGCAGATATTACAAATATATTAAACTTTGAAAAAGACTTTCCAGGCTCAAAAATAGTAAAACTAGAACAAAACTATAGATGTACAGGAAATATATTAAAAGCAGCGAATGCAGTAATAAAGCATAATCAAAATAAATATGAGAAAAAACTATGGACAGAAAACGAAGAAGGAAACCTACCATATATATATTGTGGAGAAGACGAATATGGAGAAGCATCATTTATAGTAGAAGAGATAAATAAATTAAGAAGAGAAGAATACTTTAAATATTCAGACTATGTAGTATTGTATAGAATGAACTCACAATCAAGAGCAATAGAAGATATTTTAAGAAGAGAAGATATACCATATAAAATTGTAGGAGGACTAAAATTCTATGAAAGAAAAGAAATAAAAGACATAATTGCATATTTAAGATTAATAGCCAATCCAGCAGACAATCTTTCACTAGAAAGAATTATAAACGAACCTAAAAGAGGAGTAGGAAAAACAAGTATAGAAAATGTAGAAAAAATTTCAGCAGAACTCGGAATATCAATGTACCAAGTTATAAAAGAAGCAGATAAATACATACCTAGAATATATAATAATACAAGAGAATTCATAAAACTAATAGAAGAATTAAGGTCATTAGATGTACCAATATCAGAACTAATAAAGCAAACTCTAAATAAAAGTGGGTATACAGATAGCTTAAAAAATGAGAATACAGTAGAGGCAGAAAGCAGAATAGAAAACTTGGAAGAATTTTTAACAGTAGCAATGGAATTTGAAAAAGAAGAAGCAGATAACTCATTACCAGAATTTCTGGAAACAATATCATTATCAAGTGATACAGACAATTTAGAAGAAACAGATAACATGGTAACACTAATGACACTACATAGTGCAAAAGGACTAGAATACCCAGTAGTCTTCTTAGTAGGAATGGAAGATGGAATATTTCCAGGACATAAATCAATAGACAATCCAGAAGATATAGAAGAAGAAAGAAGACTATTTTATGTAGGAATAACTAGAGCAAAACAATATCTATTCCTTACATTTGCAAGAAAAAGAACAATATTCGGCTCAACAAGCTTTAATCCACCATCAAGATTTTTAAAAGAAATACCACAAGAATTATTAGAAGGATATGATGAAGCATTAGGAGAAAAAGAAGATGATGACAACTTCGATATATTTGAGGACTCTAAGTTTGAATGGAGATATGGAGGGAAAAAAGAATCAAAAGTTACAACATATAAAATTGATACAAATAGTAATATTAATAAAGCACCAGAACCAAGCTTTAGTTTTAGATCAGCAGAAAGCTTTTTGAAAAATTTAGAAACAAAGAAACAATCAGGAATAGAAGATGTATCTAAATATAAAGTAGGACAAAAAGTATACCATAAAAAATTTGGAGAAGGAGAGATTACAAAATTAGAAAAAGAAGCGGATGATGTAAAAGTAGATATAGAATTTAATAAGTTTGGGCATAAAAGACTAATGGCAAAATTTGCAGGTTTAGAAGTATTAAACTAAAAAAGTAAAAAAAAAAAGAATAAAGAAATAATAAAATAAAAGGAAGGAAAAACAAAAATGGCTTTTATGGGAAGAGGTGATATGCCAGACTTTGGATTGGGAAAAGATGAAAATAATGCAAATGTAGTAGCTAGCACGAGAACATATTTAGTAGCAATACAAGACAAAACGTTGTATACAATAGATATATGTGTGACAATAGCAATAATTATAATGTTTTTATTAATATATATTTTTGCATATAAAACATCTATACCAGATTTTATAGAATCAACTAAAAATATGTATATAAATTCACTATTAGTAAGTACACTAGTATCATTAGGATTAATTGGAGGAGTAAGTTTTCTTATAAAAGAAAAAAATAATTTAATAAAATTCTTAAGTACTATATTAATAATTTCATCTGTAGTATTTATAATATTTGTTGGAATAAGATTAAATATGGATAATAAATATACAGAAAGTGAATTTAGCAAAATATATGATGAAGAATATAAAGAAACTTATGATAATCCTAATAAAGTCAATATAAATGTAGGACTTGAAGGAGTAGGCATTCAAAATGTAAAAGAAACATTTGTAGAAGAAAATGTAAAAGCATACAATAGATTTAAAATGCAGACATTAATTGAATTAATGATTTATTTATTAATAATAGGACTTAACTTATTTATAATTATGAGAATAATTATAAATAAATCTAAAATAGATGAAGTAACTAAAGCAGATTCAGTATTATTTGATGATGTGCAAAATGTTAAGTATTAAATCAAACAAAATCAACCAAGGGGGACGGGTCTTTTTGGTTGAAGTATATGCTTAAAATACTTATATATAAATAAAAATACAAGTTTAAAATTTAAACCTGTATTTTTTATTTTTATTAAATTTCAACCAAAAAGGCCCGTCCCCCTTGGTTGATAAAGATTATTTCTCATAAAACCAATCAGTAGAACTATTGTAATCAGTATTCCCTTCAGACTTAGCTAGAGATTTATAACTGCTAGCCATATATAATATGTTAAGAATTAAATCAAGACTAAAAGACCTTATATAAGTTACTACTGAATATCCAGTAAAACCTATACTAAATATAGTAATATCATCTATGTTAAGTATTAAAGAAACAACATCATAAGCAATAAGTGAAGCTAAACAAAACATAGAAATTATTAAAAATCTTTTAGCATAATCTTTTTTACCTTTGCTAATAAAAAATAAAGATGTAATTAAAGAAATAAAAGATAAAATTTCAATTATCAAGCCAAAGTCAAATAAACTATTTTCTACATTAGTATAATTAGAAAAAGAAAAATATTTGTATTTTCCAGTAAGAAAAAATATGTATGTACAAAAGCTAAATATAAATATACCAATTGAAATATAAATGCATTTCTTAGCTTTTAATGTATATTCTTTGTCTAAGTCAAACTTATTATTTGAACTTTTATTCATGCTTCCTTTTTTATTAAACTTATCAAAATTATAATTTTCCATATATTTCTCCACAAACTTATTAAATAAACTGAATAAAGTAAATAAACTAAAAAAATTATATAATACTAAAAATATAAAAGCAATGTAAATAACATCTTAAATTTAAGTATATATATTAGTAGAATAATTTTACATATAATATATACTTTTTTATTTCTATTTTTAATAAAATTTTTCTAAAATATTAAAATTAAAAATAAAAAATAACATATCATAATAAAAAATAAATCTTGATATGTTATTTATATAATTTTAGAAATTCTTTTGGCAAACTTCGATAGCATTATTCTTGAAAATTAAATCTCCTCTTTCCTTAAGCATAACAATCATTAAATCTTGTATTGAATAGAAATTACCAAACTCAGTAAGAGAAGAATAAAGCTTTCCTAGATTTTCATACTTATCATTAATATCATTAAAAATTAAATAGTAATTATTTTTAAATTTATACAATTCGGTAGTTTTACAAAAACTATTTAGTTTGTTAATTTTATGTAACTTTAAAAAACTACAAAAATTAAAAAAATGCTCTAAATCATTAAAAGAATAAATAAGGCAATTAGTACCATCAATAGGTGAAACTTTTTTAGGTTTAGCCTTTTTTAAATCTTTTTTCTTAGGAATTAGTTTTGTAATTGTAAAAATAAAATCACCATTATATAAATATTTAGCATCTATTCTTATTTTATTATCACCAACATGGAAACCGACCTCATCTTCTGCTTTATTAATTAAATCTATAATAGACTTTCTTGCTAAAGAAGGGTCAGACATAAAACTATCTAAATCACCATTACTATTAGGTAATTCTTGATTAGATATAGTTATTTTTAGTTTATATTCATTTAATTTTTCAAATTTCATTCCTTTTCCTCCAACTTTTGTATATATTAATATAACATAGAATATAAAAAAAGAAAAGAGATTTTTGTAAAATAACATATAAAATATAATGAAGAAATAAATAGAAAAATGTAAATAACTGTAAAAAATACTTGTAAAAAGTTTTTTAATGTTATATATTTTAATAGATGAAAAATAATAAATATTAAAAAATAGAAAAAGGTATAATAAATGAAAAAAGCAAAAAGGAATAACAATAGTATCATTAACAGTAATAATTATTGTTATGTTAATATTAATAGGTGTAAGTGTTGTATTCACAATTTAGAGATAATTTATTAATTAAAAAAACAAAAAAATATACAGAAATATATAAAATGCACAAAATGATGAAGAAAAAGAAATAGAAAAAGTAAATAACTTTATAGATAATATAGATGCAAAATATGTAACAGATGGACTTATATTATTTTTTGATGCAACTAATAAAGATAGTTTTAAAGAACAAGACACATGGAAAGATTTATCAGGGCAAGAAAATGACTTTAAATTATATAATTCGCCAGAAATAACTGAAGAAGGAATTAAGTTCAATTGTTTAAATCAATATGCAAAATCTATAAGTAAAATAGACTTAACAAATATTGAAAGTGTTACAGTAGAAGTAAGATATAAAAGTGAAGATACAAGTAGAGTTGCAATGCTATTTGAACATACAAGTAATTGGAATAATGTAACAGGAGGCTTTGGACTAGCAATAAATAGTGATGGATATAATTCACGTCCTAATAGATTTCATACAAACCACAATTCTCAAAGGCCTAGAAATTATACAAAAGAAATTAATAATGATATATCTACACATACAAATATATATTCAAGCGTAGCAAAAATAAATGGAAGATTAACATATATAGATTCTATAAAAATGCAATATATAGACTCATTTGGTACAGACAATCAAACTTCAAATGGGCAGTTTACTAATGACTATATGTTTATTGCTTCAAGAAACGGAACAGAAAGTTTTTTTAATGGAACTATTATGAGTGTTAGAGTATATAATAGAGCATTAACAGAAGAAGAAATCATAAGTAATTATAATGCAGATTTATTTATGAACTAATTAATATTGCTTAGTTTACTTAATAATATAAAAATATTGATATTATTCTATTATATTTTTATGTTTAATAAAAGTAATATAGTTAATCATATATATGATGTCTTTCTAAATGGTAATAAAATATTGTGATACAATGATTAGAAAGTAGTAATTTAGCTACTTTCTTTTTCATAAAAAATTCACACGAATTTACAAAAAATACCTTGAAATTATGCTAAAAAAAATATATAATACAAATGTTAAAAAAGAAATATCCGTAAGAAAAAATGGAGGAAATTATGGCAACAAGAGACAAAAGTACATTTGTACTAATTATATTTATTTTATGTGGATTAGTTATAGGAGGACTAATAGGAGAACTTACGCAAGGTGTAAGTTGGCTTAATTGGCTATCATATGGACAAACCTTTGGGTTAACTGATCCAGTAACATTAGACCTAGGAGTAGTAAATTTAACATTTGGAATAATGTTTAATATTAACATATCAAGTATTATAGGAATAATCATAGCAATATTTATCTATAGAAAATTCTAGTATAGATAAAACATATTTAAATTTTTTGGGGGCAGAAAGGAAATATTTATGCCACTTAAAATGAAACAATTGCCAGAAATAGAAAGACCATATGAAAAATTAAAAATGTATGGAGAAAAAAAGTTATCAAATTCAGAATTATTGGCAATAATTATAAAAACAGGAACAAAAGATGAAAATTCAATAGAATTAGCAAATAAAATTTTATTGCTTGTATCAGAACTAAATGAACTGCAAAATATAGAATTAGAAAGCTTAAAAAAGATAAAAGGAATTGGAGAAATAAAAGCTATACAAATAAAAGCTGTGTGCGAACTTGCAAGAAGAATGAACCTTCCAATAAATAAAATCAATAAAAAAGTAGGAAGCACCAGAGATGTTGCAGAAATATTTATAGATGAGTTAAGATATGAAAAATATGAGATAATAAAAATTCTTTTATTAAATGTAAAAAATGAAATTATAAGAATAATAGACTTTAAAAAAGGAATTGGTGATGAAGCAAATATAGAATATAAAAAGATAATGTACGAATTAACAAAATTAAATGCTAAAAAATTTATAATACTTCATAATCATCCAAATGGAAATGATAGGCCTAGTAAAGAAGATATAGAATTTACAAAAAAGATAAAAGAATGTTCTGATATGCTTGGAATTAAATTCGTAGACCACATTATAATTGCAAAAGGAAAATATAGAAGTTTAGTATAGAGAGGAAGAAAAAATATGAATTTAAATTTATTAAGTTTTAACTCAAAAGATATAGGTATGGATTTAGGAACAGCTAATATTTTAATAGCATTAAAAGGAAAAGGAATAGTTTTAAGAGAACCATCAGTAGTTGCAACTGATAAAATAACAGGAGAAATAGTTGCAACAGGTAAAGAAGCAAGAGAAATGCTAGGAAGGACACCAGAAAACATAAAAGCTATAAGACCAATGCAAGATGGAGTTATAGCTGATTTTACAGCAACAGGACTTATGCTAAAAAACATGATAAGAAAAGTATGTCAAAAATATAATGCAGGAAAACCTAGAGTTGTTGTAGGAGTACCATCTGGAATAACAGATGTAGAAAAAAGAGCAATAGAAGAAGCATTTTTGCAAGCAAATGCTAGAGAAGTATATTTAATACAAGAGCCAATGGCAGCAGCAATAGGAGCAGGTTTAAATGTCAAAGAACCAGTTGGAAATATGATAATAGACATAGGAGGAGGAACAACAGAAGTTGCAGTAATTTCACTTGGAGGAATTGTAGCTAGTACATCAATTAGAGTAGCTGGAAATGAAATAGATGAAAGCATTGTAGAATATTTAAAGAAAAAGAAAGGTATAGCTATAGGACTATCTGCAGCAGAGAATTTAAAAATAGAACTAGGTTGTGCGATGCCATTAGTAACAGAAATGACAAAAGAAATTAGAGGAAGAGACTTAGATACAGGGCTTCCTAAAAATGTAACAGTATCTTCAAAAGATATAGAAGAAGCAATGAAAAAACCTATAAATGAAATAATAGAAGCAGTAATAAATACACTTTCACAAACACCTCCAGAACTTGCATCAGATATAATAGTAAATGGAATTTACTTAGCAGGAGGAGGAGCACAAATTAGAAATTTAGATAACTTAATAGCACAAAGAACAGGTGTACAAACATATGTAGCAGATACACCACTTGAATGTGTAGCAATAGGAGCAGGCAAAGTATTAGAAAATATAGATAGTTTAAAAGGAGTGCTACTTAGCACAGAAAAAAGAGGTTATTAATGAAAAATAAATCAGGTCTTATTGGAATCATCTTGACAATAATAATACTTGTAGTCGTAGTAATAGTATCAAATATAAGTACAGGAAATTTATCTGCAATGGAGGGAACTATAGGAAAAATATTTATGCCAATACAAAATGGCATAATTTTCTTAAAAAACAAAATAGCAGGAAATGACCAAGAATTAAGCGATATTGAAAATTTAAAAAATGAAAATCAGAAACTAAGAGATGAAAATAGCAAACTTCAAGAACAAGTTAGAGAACTAGAGATACTAAAATCAGAAAATAACACATTAAAAGAATATGTAAATTTAAAAGATAAATATTCAAACTATACAACAGTTCCAGCATATGTAATACAAAGAAGCATCAGTAATTATGAAAAACTAATAGTAATAAATGCAGGAACAGATGAAGGTATAAATGTTAATATGCCAGTTATATCAGAATCAGGACTAGTAGGATATGTAATATCTGTTACAAATGATACAGCAAAAGTACAAACTATAATAGATACAGCAAGTAGTGTAAGTGCGAATATATCAAATGTACAAGATAGTGTAATACTAAAAGGAACATTAAATAATACAAGCATATTGAAAGCAACATATATACCAGCAGATAGTACAATACTTCAAGGAGATCAAGTAGTAACATCAGGGCTAGGAGGAATATATCCAAAAGGAATTTTAGTAGGAACAGTAAAAAATATCATAAACACACAAAACCAATCAGATAGGTATGCAGAAATAGAAGTTGCAACTGATTTTTCTAATTTAGAGACAGTACTTGTAATTACTGAAAAATAGAAATATGTAAATAAATGTTAGGAGAAAAACTTGAGAAAATTTAAAGTCATATTAATTATAATAATATTGTTTTTTCTAATATATTTTATGCAAGCGAATATTTTTTCATGGTTCAATATAGGAGGAATAATGCCCAATTTATTTGTGCTATTTATACTATTTATTGGACTATTTGTGGGTAATAAAATGGGAGCTATATTTGGCATAATATTTGGAATAATAATAGACCTAGTTATAGGAAGAATAGTAGGTCCATCATCAGTATTATTAGGTATAATTGGATTACTTGGAGAATACTTTGATAAAAATTTTTCAAAAGATAGTAAAATAACACTAATATTAATGGAAGCATTTTCTTTATTAATATATGAAATAGGAATGTATGTATTTAGAGTAATACAATATGGAGCAGAAATTGAAATAATAACATTTACACTTACATTACTAGTTGAAATCGTATTTAATATATTACTTACAATAATACTATATCCAGGTATAAAAAAGTTAGGATATTATATAGAAGAATCATTTAAAGGCAAGAAAATACTAACAAGATATTTTTAAATTGGAGGTATAATGAACAATAAAAATGATAATAAATTAAGATATAATATATTAATTGCTATTGTATACATAATAGGTATTGTGTTATTACTTCAATTATTTAATCTTCAAATAGTACAAGGTAAAGAATATAGAGAAGAGTCAAATACAAGGTTAACAAGAGAAACAACAATAAAAGCTGCTAGAGGAAATGTATTAGATAGTAGTGGGGAAAAGCTAGTATCTACAAAACTTCAATATAATGTGGAAATATACAAAACAAAAGCAGATTCTGAAGCATTAAATAATGGACTTTTGCTTTTAGCACAAACTTTAGAAGCAAATGGTGATAAATATGTAGATAATTTCCCTATAACTGTAAATCCTTTTGCATTTAAAGATGAAGAAACAGCAAAAACTTTTAAAGAGCAAAATAAACTAGATGCTTCATATGATGCAGAAGCATGTTTTAATTATTTCAAAGAAGAATATGAAATAACTACTGATAATGTTGAAGATGCTAGAAAAATAATGACTTTAAGATATGAAATAGACAAAGATGGATATAGTAATACAAAATCAGTTGAACTTGCAACAAATATTAGCAATGCAAGTTTAGCAACTCTTAATGAAATGAGCGCAAGTTTTCCGGGAATTAATACAACATCAACACCTACAATATATTATCCATATGGAGAATTAGCATCACATATTTTAGGATATGTAGGTCCAATAGGGGAAGAAGAATTAAAAGCAAATAAAGATGAATATGATCAAAATGATATTATAGGTAAAACAGGAATAGAACAAGTATTGGAAAAATACTTAAGAGGAACAGACGGAATAAAACAAATAGATATGTCTGTTGATGGAATAATAACTGATGAATATGTAGCAGAAGAAGCAATTGCAGGAAATAATGTAATGCTTACAATAGATGCAGAACTTCAAAAAATAACAGAAGAGGCATTAGCACATAATATAGAAATGATGCAAACAGGTGAATTATCAGGAGCTGAAACAGCAAATGAGGGTGCTGCTGTAGTTATAAATGTAAAAACAGGTGAAATCTTAGCTATGGCAAGTTATCCTAATTACAATCCTTCACTTTTTGTTGATGGTATTAGTACAGAAAATTGGAATAATTATTTAAATGATTCTAGGCATCCGTTAATAAATAAAGCGATTTCATCAATATCACCACCTGGTTCTACTTTTAAAATGGTAACAGCTATTGCAGGACTAGAAAGTGGAGCAATTGATTTGAATACAAAAATAAATGATACAGGAAAATATACTTATTATAGAGATTATCAACCAGTTTGTTGGAAAAGAGGAGGACATGGCTGGTTAAATGTAACACAGGCGATTGAAGCATCATGTAATTATTTCTTCTATGAAACGGGAAGAAGAACAGGAATAGATAGATTAGCACAAGTTGCTTCTGCATTTGGACTTGGACAAAAATCAGGTATAGAACTTCCGGGTGAAGAAGCGGGAGTATTAGCTAATGAAGATACAATGAGCCCATGGGTTGCTGGTTATACTATTCAAGCAGCAATAGGACAACTTAATAATGCATTTACACCTCTTCAAATGGCTAAATATACTGCAATGATTGCAAATGGTGGAAAAAATCTGGATATAACAATTATAAAGTCAATTACAAAGTCAGATGGAACGGAAGTTTCAAGAAATGAAATAAATTCATATGTAAATGAAAAGTTGGGAATAAGCGGAAATAGTGGTTCAGATATAAGTATTAGTGAAGAAAACTTAAAGGCTGTAAAAGAAGGAATGAAAGGTGTTACAAGTGATGGCTCTGGAACAGCATATAGATATTTTAGAGATTTTAATATTGAAGTAGGAGGAAAAACAGGCTCTGCAACTACTGATACAAATGGAAATGCTAATGCATGGTTTGTAGGTTTTGCACCTTATGATGATCCAGAGATTGCAGTTGCAGTATTTGTAAAAGATGGCCAACACGGTAGCTACACTGCTCCAACAGCAAGAGAAATATTTGCTCAATATTTAGGTATGAATTCAGCCGTTGTTACGGAAGATATGACTGCAAGTTCATATATGCAAACAGTAAGATAAAATAATAAAAGGAGAGAAAAAATGCTTAAAACCGTTGAGGCTGTATATATATATATATATATATCGTAAGATTTAATAGAATAAAAAAATATAAACATAGAGAAACTATGTATATTATGCGAAGATAAAAATCGCAAAATATACATAGTTTTTTGTATTTAAGAATGCAACCTAAAATACTTGCAAGCAAAAACGTGCTATGATATAACATAAAAAGAATAAAACTAAAGAAATAAGAAACAATAAACATAAGGAGGAGAAAAAGTGGAAAAGAGAATAGAAAAAATTAAAAAAGAAGAAAAAGGAATAACACTAGTAGCATTAGTTGTAACAATAATTGTTCTTTTAATATTAGCAGGGGTAGCAATAAATTTAAGCTTAGGAGAAGATGGAATATTTAAAAAGGCAAAAGATGCAGCAGATAGAATGCAAAATGCAGCTAGTAATGAGAAAATACAAATAGGAGAATTAACAAATGAGTTAACAGAGGTAATGGAGAAAGATGAAATAGGAACAGATATTTATGTTACTTTATATAATGATGGAACATTAACTTTTGGAACGCAAAATGAACCAATAGAGGGAAAAACAGTAATAAAAGAATATGGAAATATAAAGGGAGAAGAATATACTAGTTGGAATGAAGGAGATGAACATTTTAATGATACACCATGGTTTAATGAAAAAGAAACAATAACAAAAGTAAGTATTATAGATGAAATAGTTCCAACATCAATGGCTAATTGGTTTGAAAGTTGTAGCAATTTAACGGAGATTATTGGACTAGAGAAGATTAATACAGAATATGTAGAAAATATGGCAGGAATGTTTGGAAGATGTAATAGTTTAATAAGTGTAAATGTAAGTAAGTTCGATACAAGTAATGTAGAAGATATGAATAATATGTTTTTAGGGTGTAGCAGTTTAAAAAGTGTAGATGTAAGTAGTTTTAATACTATCAACGTAAAGAGTATGATAAATATGTTTGGGGAATGCACTAATTTAATAGAGATAAAAGGACTAGAAAATTTTAATACAAACAAAGTAACCAATATGAGTGCTATGTTTACAAAATGCAAAAGTTTAACAAGTATAAATATAAGTAATTTTGACACTAGTAGTGTAGAAGATATGCATGCTATGTTTTATGAATGTAATAAATTAATAAAAATCTTAGGATTAGAAAACTTTAATACAGAAAATGTCATAAACATGATTTCTTTATTTTCAGGATGTAATAGTCTATCCAATATAGATTTAAGTAGTTTTGACACAAGTAATGTAACAAATATGCATGATATGTTTTTAGATTGTACTAATTTAATAGAAATAAAAGGGCTAGAAAATTTTAATACAAGTAAAGTAACAGATATGGGAGGAATGTTTGGAAGATGTAATAGCTTAACAAGTGTAAATGTAAATGGGTTTGATACAGGTAAAGTAGAAACAATGAGTAACATGTTTTTAGATTGTAGTAGTTTAACAAATCTAAATGTAAATAATTTTAATACAGTTAATGTAAAAAATACAGTAAGCATGTTTTATGGATGTACTAATTTAAAAGATATAGATTTAAGTAGTTTTAATACAATCAATATGGTTAATATGGATAGAATGTTTGTTAACTGTACTAATTTAACTGTAATTTATGTAGGAGAGAATTGGGATTTATCTAATGTAGAAAATACTTTGGATATGTTTGCAAATTGTGGAACAGACAAAACCACTCTTAAATAATATAAAAATTAGAAATTAAACAACTTCACAATATGACGATAATGTGATATAATGCAAGTGTATTTTTGGAAAACAGTTCTTGTATTAGGAGCAATTTCTAATTCTATTAAAGAAAGGAAGAATTAATAAATGGGCAAAAAGATTATTTTCTTACGGGAAGATTGTGAAAATGTACCAGTTGGATTATCAAAAAATGTAGAATATTCATATATAAAAGGAAGATTAAAAATTAAATGGGGAAAAAAGAATTCATATGAAGGAGAAGCAAAAGTTGGAGAGGCATACATTGTAGGGACTAATCCCAATAAAATCTTTTTTGCACTTCTCAAGCTTCCAAGGTCAAACAATGATTTGCTGATGTTACTTTTAGGTTTTCCAAAGGAAAATAGGGCATATACCGAAGAAGAACATAAAATAATAGCTGATGAAGAAAGAAAAAGAAGAGATTGGTGGGGTTATGAAGAGATAACTGTGAAAACAAAAAAATCAATAGCTGTAAGATGTAATCACTTTGATGATAATTATAGGCCTATTAGCGTATATCTAAAGGATAATTTAAATAAAGAAGATTATCTGGAGATATTACAAAAGAATGCAGAATATATAGATTATCCTAAATGGTGGGTAGAAAATATATTGTATGAAAGATTTAATTTCTCTGTAGAAGAAGTTAGAAGCATAGGATTAGAGTAAGAAATGTAGGTAAAAAGCTACATAGCTTTTTACCTACATTTTCTTATATATATTGAAAACAGTACAGTTTCAGAGTATAATTCAACCAAAAAAGCCCGTCCCCATTGGTTGAAATTTTGGCTAATTTTCATCTATCTTGAAAAAATTTCCTTTACTTTTTTTGCATTTAATGATATAATTAGCTTTGTGAATATACGAAGGAAGAAGCGGTTATAGGAAAGCCAAAACCTAAATATATTTTAAGGAATAAAAAATGTCTAGAAACATTAATATATTTTTGAAAAAAGAGAACATAGTATTAAGAATAAAAGATGATGTAGAAATTAGTGAGATAATCGAAGAATTAAAAGAAAAACTACCAGAACTAAAAAAATTTTATCAAGAAGAAAAAACACCAATTTTAATAACAGGAAGAATATTAAAAAGTGCAGAAATTGAAGAAATACAGTCACTTATAAATCATGAAATAAAAGTAAAAATTGAATTCGATAGTCCTAGAACACTAGGATTACATGGAATTAAAAAGACATTTAAAAAAGAGATTGAAGTATCAGAAACTAAATTTTATAAAAGTTCATTAAGGTCAGGTCAGAGGTTAGAGTTCGAAGGTAGTATTGTAATACTTGGCGATGTAAATGATGGTGCAGAAGTAATAGCAGAGGATAATATAATAGTACTTGGTAGCCTTAGAGGAATGGCACATGCAGGTGCTAAAGGAAATGATAGTGCAATAATAGCTGCACATATAATTGAATCACCACAGATAAGAATATCAAATAATATAAAAGAAAGACAAAGAGAAGAGATTGAAGTAGAAAGTTATTCATATGCATTTATAGGAGCAGATGGTAATATACAGATGGAGTAAATAAAATAACAAATAAGGATATAATAATAAATAGGACTTAAATATATATATGTATTTAGGTCCTATTTTAGCTAAGTAAAAGTAATATTAATATAATATAGAGAAATTTATCATTAGAATTTTCTTTATATAATATAAATAAAATAAGTAAAATAATTAAATCATCAGTATGAAGTTTAAAGCCAAAAATATCAATTATTCCATCATCATCTACTGGAAATAAATTCACTTTTTATCACCACCAAATAGATCAAGCATTTGAGTCATCTTACCCATTTTTATAAGTTTCATATATTCATCTAATTTTTCTTTTTTAGTATCACGAAGATAAGGCTTTAAAGACATAAGAAGTTTAGACATATCATCATCATTATTATTTGCTTTCATTTTTGCCATTATATTTTGTATTTTCATTATAGTTTCCATATCTATATCAGGCATACTATTATCATTATTAGAATTACTAGAATTATTAGTGTTTTGAATATTTGAAAATAAAGATTTTAAACTGTTTATATCTATGTTGTTTATATTGTTTATGTTATTAAATCCATTATTATTATTACTTTGATTATTGTTATTATTGTTATTGCTACTATTATTGTTATTTGCATCAGACTGATTAGACTTATTATAATTCATATGTTTATCAGTATTTGAATTATTGTAAGAAGTATAATTATTTTTAAATCCATTACTGTTATTATTATTGTTATTATTGTTATTATTGTTATGATTATTAAAATTATTATTTCTTTGAGAATAAGTATTAGCATATTTATTATAATCTTGTCTTATATTACTATTTGATGTATTAGAAGTATTATGATTTCTATTTTGACCATATATATTTTGATTATATAAATTCTGATTAGAACTTAAGCTAGAATTATTATTAGTATTTTGCGAGTTATTTTGCATATTAGCTACAATATTTTTTAACTCATCAGGTATCTG
This sequence comes from uncultured Clostridia bacterium, assembly GCA_944390335.1. GTDB lineage: Bacteria > Bacillota > Clostridia > TANB77 > CAG-508 > CAG-793. The sequence goes on along the minus strand of CALXQA010000002.1, from coordinate 18,584 downwards.
ATTATTATTAATCATCTCCTGTGCCTTTTTAAACATACTTGCCATATCATTATCATTCATAAACATTAACCTCCACAAAATATTACAAATAAAATAGCTTACGCATACTTATTTTTTACTCTAATATTATATTCACAAATAAAAAAAATGTTACACTTTTGCAAATAAAAAAATATAAAAAGGGGTAAAAATAAAATTTCCGTAAGTAAATCGATGAAATATATGGAAAATGCATATAAATAAGAAAGAAAAACGAACAAGTCACTTGATTATGTAGAGTAAATGTGGTACAATATATATGTGGAGATACATAACAGAAGAGAAAAAATATGAATGAGAAAATATAAATAGAGGTATGTGTATATGAAAAAATTAAAAGAATTAAATGTTCTAGTAAAAACTTTAGTAAGTGTTTTATTAGCTCTATTAACAATTATATTAATGCAAACTCAAGCTAAAGCGATGTCCCTTGGTGGATTAGATGATTTAGAAACAGGAACTCAATCAGGAGATTATTTTACACCAAATATGAGACAAACCTATTATAGTATTCATGACAAAAATGGACGTCCTGTATTTTGTTCTGCATCAAATATGGAATTAGTATCACTACAAAATACAGAAACAGTAAATGGTCAATATGATAATCAAATAATAAACTATGAACCAGTTGAAGAAAATATAGAAACAGAACAAAGTATAGCAGCAGCATATATGGCATATGAATATTATAAAAATAATAATGGATATAACTTCGGCATTGATGATAATGGAAATGGAATACCAGTGACTGAAGAACATATGAGAAAGATGGTTCAAATAGCAGTGTGGTATTCAGAAATATGGAGTCCAAATAGCGATTGGCTATATCAGACAGCTTCTACAGTAACAATGCCAACTTATAGATTAGCAACAGCAACAAAGACAGATATGGCAAGACTTACAAGTAATAATGGATATGTAAGCAATATAGATGAATCAAAAAATAACATGCCAACATGGAATACTGATATAATGCTAAAATCATATTATGATGACAAAATTATAGAAAGAGCAGAAGCGTGGGCAAACTTTTATTATGAAATACTCAATAAGAGCGGAATGAAATTAAATATACAAACATCGCCTATAGATCAAGATGATGTAGAAGTTGAAGTCGATCAAAACAATAGAACATATATACAAGGTAGATATAAAGCAGACATTGTTGATAGTAATGGAAATGTGCTAAATGATGTATACACAAAAAATATTAGATTTGAAGATGAAAGAACAGGAACAAAATATGATGAAACAACACAAGGAAACTCATATGGTTCAGAGTTAGGTACAACATTAGGAACATTGGTATATAATGAAATCTTAGGATTAAATCCTGGTTGTGACTCATTCCAATTTTGCAAACTAACAGACCAAAATGCATTAGAAGCTATAGTTAAATTTTCAAATGGAGAAACAGCAAGATATGATGTAGAAATAATAGATGATAGTGGACATTCTTTAGCAGTAGATATGCCTGAATTCGGTAAAGAATATTATTTTAAAGTAACAATACCTTCAAATGAAACAAGACAAGTAGAATCAATTACATATGAATTCAACTTAACATACTTTACAAAATTAGACGGTTTATCAAACCTATATAAAAGTACAGACACAAAATTGAGTGTAAAAGATGAAAGACTAGAACAATGGACAGACACAACAGTATCAGAATCTATATGGGAAACAAACAAAACAATACAAGAATTAAAAGATGAAAATGTAATTACATATTCAAGTTATAATGATTTAAAAAACATATCAGCAAATACATTAGACGAAAAACTAAAAGAATATTTATTAGAATTGATAAAAAACTCTACGCCGCACTTTAATAACGGTGATGGAGAAATAATAAGTGCTGATATAAACAGTAATTTCAACACATTTATATACTATAAATCAAAAAAATATGAAACAGTTCAAGAATTAGAAGACAAAATAACAGATGAAGAAATTGACACAATATATGATTATGAAAAATATATAACAACAACCACATCTGGAAAAGACATATACAGAACAGTATATGTATATGATGGTGATGAATATTCAACAAGAAGTAGAGCTGAAAGTGCGGCAAAGAAAAGAGCCGAGGAAATATGTGAAAATTATGTTTTAAATGAAGGAAGAGGATGGAATTTTGAGTGGGGTGATAGAAATCCTCAAATATCAGCAGAAGCATACAACTTATTGCAAAGTACAATGCAAATAGTAACTCCTCCAACACCACAAATGGACGAGACAACATTTACATATATAAGTGGAAAAACACCACATGACCATGAAAAAGATGAAATGGTAATAGGCGGAAAAGTATGGGTAGATGTACCTGCAACAAAAGAGGATAAGCTAAATGGTATTTTTAAAGCAAATGATACAGATAGCCAAGACTATAGTTATTCAGGAATGCTAGTAGAATTAATCTGTGATGGAAGAGTAATTAGAACAACAACTACAGATGAAAATGGTGAATATAGATTTGAAAAACTAAATACATTAAAGAAATATATAGTAAGATTTACATATAATGGACAGATATATGAAGATACATACTATAAAGATGATTTAAGTGGTGGATATTCAAATGCACAAGATGAGGATAGAGAAGGATTTAATGAAAGATTTGAAAGCATATACTCTTCACCAAATAGTTATGATGAAAGAGGCTGGAATAAAGCATATGGATTAGATACTAAATTAATGCAAGATAATGGAGAATATATACCACGAGGAAGTGGAGCATTAACATATAGAGATGCATGGGAAGAATTTGTAGAATTTGCTACAGAAGAAAAAGAATATGATAGAGCATATGATAAATTAGAAGATTGGTTAAGAGATGAAGGCGTTGGAAAAGAAGATAGAGATGGTGTAGTGCAATATATAAAAGATTGTATGATAACAGCAGAAACAAGAGAATATCCAGTATATGATAAATTCGTAACAGAGAATTTAGAAGATCCAGAAAGCCAACCAGATACAGTATATAAACATGGAGAAGAATATAATTCACTATATACAGCAAAATCAGACCAAAGTAGAAATGTAGACTTTGGAATATATGTAAGAGATACAGCAGACTTAGCAATCCAAAAAGACGTATACAAAACTACAGTTAGAGTAAATGGAAAAACACAAACATATATGTATAATAAAAAAGATGCAAATATAGATAATGATGGAACATGGAATGTAGAAGTAAGAGCAGGAGACTATTTATATAATGGAGAATATAAATACACAAGAGAGATAAGAAAATCAGAGTATTTATATGATGGAAGTATATATGGAGTATTACAAAATGATGCTAAAGATATGCAAGTATATGTAACATATAGAATAATAGTAAGAAACCAATCACAAACATACGATACAAAAGTAGAAGAAATAGTAGACTATTTTGATAGTAGCCAATATGAATTTGATGGTGAATTAAATGGAAATAAATATAACCTAAATGAATATAACAATTATGACAAAAGTGGAAATGTATCAAGTACATATGTAAATTCATATGTAGGAGATAGAAATGGAAATAAAATTGGAGACTTAACAGTAAAAACAGAATCATCACTTGGAAACAATAGAAAAGATACAGAACTAACAGACTACTATACACCAATATACTTAACTGGAATGGTAGACTATGAACAAAAAGATGAAAGAATATCAGCAGGTGGTGGAATGACATTTGTATACCTAACATTCAAAGTAAAAACACACACAGATGAGACAGGAATGGATGGAAGAGTACAGATGGATGTAAATACAGAAACTGGAGAAGTAAAAGGTGTAGGAAAAAGAAACTTAGCAGAAATAAATGGATACTCAACATACTATAAAGATGGAGCAACTATTCCAAATACACTAGGTTCAGGTGATATGCAAAGAGATAAATCAGTATCAAATGATGTAGCAGGATTAGTAGATAATGACTCAATAGCAGGAAACTTAAGAGCAGAAGATATTGATGAAGATGGAGATTTAATAACATCTGAAGATCCAGTAGACAATAGGGCAGAAGATGATACAGATAAAGCACCAAATGTAAGACTTGTATTCCCAGAAGGTGATGAAGATGAAAGAACATTTACAGGATATGTATATGAAGATGAAAGAAATCAAGAATCAGATTTAGCTGTTGTTGGAAACGGAAAATATGATGAAGGCGAGACAAAGATAAATGGTGTAACAGTACAGTTAGTAGAATTAATACAAGATGTTGATGAAAATGGTATATTCAAAGGAAACTACTTAGGTGAATATGTATGGACTGCTAAAAAATATGAAAACGGAAATTGGGTAAATACAGGAAGTACAGAAGGAAATAATAGTGCAAGATATTATAGTGGACAAAAAGGAACAGTATCACCAATATTATCAGGACCAGGTGCAACTAGTGTAGAAGGATATGGAATAGATGAAGATGGAGAATATGGATTTAAAGCAGTACCAGCAGGAGATATGTTCATAAGATTCATATATGGAGATACAACACAAACAACCCTAACAAAAGCAGATGGAGAAGGAGCAGAAGTTGTAAGTCTAATATCAGGAGACAATGTAACTGTAGACAATGATAAAGGATTTATTTCAAAAGAAGGATTAAATGCAAAATCATATAATGGGCAAGACTATAAGAGTACAACATACCAAGCAGGAGTAAATCAACAAGCAGGTGAGTACAATGGAATAAAAGGATTTGTAGACTACAATGCACAAAACTACAATATAAATACACCAAATAAAAAGACAAGTGACTATGTAAATAGAGAAATCTCAGTAGTAGATGGAAAAGACAAAAATGTAATGTACTACTATAATATAGGAGAAAGTAGTCTTCATAGTGGAATATCAGATGCAAAAGATGTTGGAAATATAAGGTCTAATGTAAATGAATATGGTAGAGGAATTAGTGATATAGATGGAGAAAGCGACCATCAGACACTTGTAAATTCTAGAGCAGAAGTATTAACAGCAGGACTAAAAGTAGGAACAAAACAAGATGCTATAGAACAAGTAAATATGATAAAAGAACAAATGAATAACACAGCAATGGTATCACAAACAGGAGTAATCAATGTAGAAATAGAATATAACAGAAACAAAACAGAAAACCAAGGTGACAAAAATGAAATGGGATATTTAATTGAAGACATTGATTTAGGACTAACAGAAAGACCAGTATCACAACTAAAAGTAAATAAAGAAGTAAGCAACTTAAAAATAACATTAGCAGACGGAAGTATACTATTTGATACAGGAAGTTCAGTAAATAACCTATCATATAAAAAACATGAAGGACATTCAGGAAATTATGAAAATATTCCAAACATGTTTAGTAAAGCATATAGACTAACAGGTGTAACAATGGGTAAAAATACTGAGAAACAGCCAGAATTAATAACAACATATATGGACGAAGAATTAATGTATGGAGCAAGAATAGAATTATACTATACAATTAGTGTAACAAATATAGGAGAAGTAGATTACTTAGATAATCAGTTCTACTATACAGGAAAAACAAATAATACAGCAGCAAGTAATATATCAACAACAGCAGCAGATACAGTGGTAGACTATGTATCAAACAACTTACAATTCTTGCCAACAAATAGTAATAATGGAGATTGGGGAATAAGACAAGTAAATGAACTTACAGGAAGTGACAACAGTGGAAAAGATATAGGACAAAATATAGACCTAATAAATAGTAAATACATTAATACATTAGGAACATATAATGTTATAGTAACAACAAAAACACTTGGAAACGAAGGTATATATCCAGAAAAAGCAGAAGCAGGAACATCAACATTAACTACTAATATGATGTTATCATCAACATTAGCACCAGATACAGGAAATGACAGTATGGTATATAACAACTTAGTAGAAATAGTACAAACAAGTAATAGCCAAGGAAGAAGAATGAAATACTCAGTAGCCGGAAATCAACCAATGGCAGACCAAAGTTTAGGAACAGATGCTGTAACAGATGAACAAGAAGGAATATATACAAAAGCAGACTTAGTAACACCAACAGAAATAGACAGTGATAGTTCACAACAAGTATTAATATTACCACCAACAGGAGCAAATAGAAATTATGCAATATGGATAATAACAGGAATAATAGCAGCAATACTAGTTGGAGGAGCAATAATATTAATAAAGAAAAAAGTACTTGGTAAAAAGAAAGACTAATCTGTATATTTAAAAAATATATATAATGAAAAATAAACATCTTAAATTATAGATAAATCTATATTTAAGATGTTTTATTTAATGTGCGACAGGTATGTCGTTTAGCTAATCGGTAAAAGTCCGCAGTAGAGGTAGATATTGCCAACTACATAGAGAAACACAAGCTATCAATTGTGAGGTGGAAGTGGGAGAAGTGTGTATTAAAATCATGGCTCGATATACAAAAACTTGATACTAAGGCTGTATAAGATAGTAAGGCTACATTACAAGTCAAGTAAAATCAAAGCAACAAGACTAACAAAAACAAAATATCTAGGATTTAGTTTCTGGATGTCAAAAGGTAAAGAATGGAAAGCAAAACCACATCTAAAATCATATCAAAAATTGATAAGAAAACTAAAACAACTAGCAAACAGAAACTGGAGTATAAGCCTAGATAACAGAATAAAAAAATAAATTACTTGATAAGAGAGAGAATAAATTACTTTAGAATAGCAAAATAATTGAAATTGATTAACAATTAAGAACAAGAATAAGAGTAATAATCTGGAAACAGTGGAAAAAGATAAGCAAAAGGCAAAAGCAGTAGAAGAACTATGAGTAGGAAGAGAATTAGCCCATAATATAACTTGTTCTAGAAAAGGATATCAATTAATCTGTAAGACGAATTGGCTGAAATTTGCAATTAATATAGAGAGGTTAAGAAAAAAGGTCTAGTATTTCTACTAGACCAATATACAAAAGTACATATTGAATGTACAAATTGAACCGCTACTTTAGAGAACCGATTGAGTGGTTGTGCGAGAGGGGAAAAACGCATTAAGTGTTATTGCCTACTTGATTTATATTACTTTATTATTAGTTATACATTAAGTTTTTAGTTTATTCTTTTTTCGTATCTAAATTTTATAATATAAAGTGTATAAGAAGAAAAAGTAAGAATTTACATAATATCTAATCATGTATATAAAGTATATATTTTAAAAATTTAACTAATATAATTATTTGAATATTTAATTAATAAACTCTTACGCAAATAAGAACTTAGGTAAAAATTATATATAAAAAATCGCACTTTATTACACTTTTGTAAAGAAAATTTAATATAAATAACCTGAAAATTTACTTCCGTAAAGGCAAAAAAGATAAGAAACAACAAAAAAACGAAAAATAACTTATGCATACTTGCATTAGAAAGAAGATAAGATTAAGATATAGAATAACTAAAATAATAAAATAGTCATATTGTAAAATACACTAAAAAGCAAGACATCATAAATATCTTAATAAATAAGAAAATGGTTATGTCAATTTAAGCATTTAGGAGGTAAAAATGAAAAAAATAACAGACAAGATATTAGCAATTTTAAGTATATTCTTGCTTGTAGGAATCCAAGCTATTACAACTACTGTGTATGCAGTAGATGTATTAAGTGAACAAAATAGTGATACAGAAGAAGAAAATGTAAAATTCGATGCAAGAATAGGGACAAAAGAGGAAAATAGAGGGTATGAATATGAAGCAAATATAGATGATACAGAAAATAAAATGTATATAGAAATAGATGTAGAAAATACAGGATACCTAAAAGATATAACTATAAACTTAGAGGAAAACAATTACATATTTGCAGATGTAGATAGTTATAATGATAAGAGAATAAAAAATATAGAAGAAAACAAAATAGAATTAAATCAAATAAATGCGGGTGAAGATATAAAACTAGAAATACCAATAATATTAGAGAAAGCAGAAAGAATAGAAAAAGATATATATAGTAAAGAAAGCAAAGTAAAGCTAAATGCAATATATGTAAATGGAGAAAATAAAGAGAGAAAAATAGAAAAAGAAATAAAAGAAAAATTAACATGGAAAGTAGAAGAAGAAAGCTTAGGAATAGAAACAAGTCAAGAAGTAATAAGATATTTAACATATAATAATCAAACAATAATAAGTATGAAAGTGAAAAATAAATTAAAAGACTCAAAAGTAGCAATAAATAAAAAAGAAATGGAAATAACAGTACCAGAAATAAATGGAAATAAACCAACACAAGTAATAGTAAATAATATAAGTACCGGAAATACAAATGGAATAATAGATGAAAGTGGATTTAGTGAAGAAAATTATGAATATAATACAGAGACAGGAATAGTAAAAATAAATGTAGAAAATAAAGAAGGAGAAGATGGAAAAGTAGCATGGAATAAGGAAGCAGCAGATGAATACATAATAACATACAAATATGATGTAAATACAAATGAAGAGAATATAGATATAAATACAAAGATAAAAACGATAATAGAAGGAATAAATGGAAGTAAAATAGAAGGAGAAAGTGATAATAACGAATATGAAATAGAAGGGAAAATAGGAGAGATAGTAAATAGTAAAATAATTAACAATCAAGAAAAACTAAGTAAAGGATATATGTATACAAATATCGAAAAAAATGAAGGAAAGATGGATACACAATTCTCACAAAAATATGAGATAGAGGTAGGATGGGCTCAAGCATTAGATAATGTGTTAGTAAAAGAAACAGGAGAATACCTAAATGATATAGATGCAACAGGTGTAATATATACTAAAAAATTAAAAGTAAATAGAGAAGAATTAATAAAAATATTAGGAGAAAACGGAGAAATAAAAGTATTAAAAGAAGATGGAAGCCTAATAGGAACAATAAATAAAGATACATTAGAAATAGAAGTAAATGAATCAAAAATAAGATATGAATTAAGTAAGCCAATAGAAGAAGGAACAATAACATTAGAAGTAGAAAAAGCAATAAGAGGAGAAGTAGTATATACAAAAGAGCAGATAGCAAGCTTTAATACACTAACATCAAAGATAGAAGTAAATGGAGAAACAGAAAGTAAAATAGAATTAGAAGAACCAAGTAGTAAAGCAGGAATAGAAATAAGTAATACAAACTTATCTACAGTAGTAAAGAATGAAGACGTAGTAATAACAGTAACACTAGAAAGAGATGATATAACAGATAGACTATATAAAAATCCAGAACTAGTAATAGAGATGCCAGAAGAAATAAAAAATATAGAATTTAAAGATGCAAGATTACTATATGAAGATGAATTAGTACAAGAAGATTTTAGAATAGAAGGAAATAGGATATATCTAAAATTAAAAGGAATCCAAACAAAATATGCAAGTAAAGCAGTATCAAAAGGAACAGTAATAAGAATAGTGTTAGATATAACATTAGATAACTTATTACCAAGCAAAGAATCAAATATAACATTAAGATATACAAACGAAAATGAAACAATGGGAATAAATACACTATCATTAGCAACAAATAGTAGTAATATGAAAGAAACAAGCACAAGCTTTAATGTAGTAGCACCAGAAGGATTTGTAACAACAAATACATTAAGTGGATATAACGGAGATGAAAGTGTAACATCACAAGAAGGAAATGTAGAAGTAGGCAATATACCAATATTTTCTGAACAAAAAACCATGACTGTATCAGGAACAATAGTAAATAATCTGGGAACAGATGCAAATGGACTTAAGATATTAGGAAGAATACCTTTTATAGGAAATAAAGAAATAGGAAGTAATGAAGATTTAGGAACAACTTTTGATACTATTATAGATAGCCGTATTACCCATGAAGGAATAGATGCTATTACATACTATTCAACAAATGGAGAAGCAGATACAGATTTAGAAAAAGAAGAAAATGCTTGGGTGGCAGAATATGTAGAAAATGCTAAATCATATATGATAGTCGCAACTGCACCAGTACCACATGCTACTAAAATAAATATTCAATACAAGGTTATAATTCCATCAAATTTAGGTTATGAGCAAGCAGCTTATGCTAATTATGGAGTATATTATAGTAATGAGGCACAAGATGGAAGCTCCGAAAATTTAGTATTAGCAAGTAAAGTGGGGGTTAAAACAGAGTCAACACCCAAAATACAATCTGAAATAACTGTTAAAGACTTATTAACTGGAGAAGACATTTCTAATGGAGGTAATGTAACAGAAGGAGAATATTTATCATATAACATAAAAATAAAGAATACAGGAAGTGAAACTGCAAATAATGTAAAAGTAAAAATGACACTACCTACAGATTCAGAAATTACAGAGACAGGTGCTACAGAAGAATTATGTTATTTAGGAAAATTAATAATACAAGAAGAATCTTCAACAGTTGAAACAGTATTTAATAAAATATATACTATAAACACGCAAGAAAAGGAAATAGAAGAAACGGTAGAGTCTATAGAACCAGGAGGGGAAAGGACGATAACAATTAACCTAGGAGTTTCCGGGAAAGTATCTATACTAGGTGAAGGCCTAGAAAATACTGTAAGAACGACAATAACAGCAGACAATTTAGAAGGTTCGTCAGATAATATGTTTACAACAAAACTTACAAAAGGATACTTACTTGCAACATTGGAGTCAAATTATGATGGATTAAATGTAACTCAAAATCAGGCAGTTTTATTAGGAGTTAGAGTAAATAATGTAAATAGAGAAGAAAAAACAAATGTGATTTCAAAAATTAACATACCACAAGGTATTGAATATAACAATATAAGAATTTTACCTAGTGAAAATACTTCTGCTAGCTTTGATGAAAATTCAAGAGAATTAACGATAAACTTTGGAACTATAACTGCTAATGATAGTTCAACTGCAGAAATTATGCTAGATGTTACTAGTTCAAATAATGGACAAATGGATTTCAAAGCAAATGTTACATGTAATGAAACAGACAAAACGATTTCTTCTAACATAATTAGCATGTATAACAACGGTGAAAATATAAGTGCTACTTTAACAAGTAATATATCAGAAGGAACTGTATTAGATACAGATGAATTAGAGTATTATATAGATTTAAAAAATAATGGAAATTATGGAATAACAGTAAGTATATTAGATAACATACCAAAAGGACTAAATTGTAGATCATATAAAGTGGAAGTAACAAATGGAACAGGAGCAAAAGAAACAGATTATACAGCAAATCAGATTTCAACTACTGTTAATTTAAATGCTGGAGGAAGTGCAAGAATAATTATAAGGACAGCTACTAATATATTACCAGAAGGTGAGGAAAAGCAAATAACAAATACACCAGTAGTAACAGTAGATGGAAGGAATATTGAAATTAATAGTATAACGCATACAATTATAGGCAGTGGAGGAGCTAATAATCCTAATGGACAAAGAAATTATCGTATTTCAGGATTAGTATGGATTGATGAAAATGAAGATGGTAGAAAAGATGATAATGAGTCTAGACTTGGAAATATCACAGTAACATTATATGACCAATCAACTGGAAATATTGCAAAAGATGTAAATGGTAATGATGTAACAACTAGAACTGATGGACAAGGAAGGTATGTTTTCAGTAACTTAAATAGAGGAAATTATTTAGTGGTTGTAGAATATGATACATCAAATTATGAAATTACAACTTATCAAGCAGAAGGAGTACTGGAATCACAAAATTCAGACTTCATTGATGCTAAATTATATGACCAAAAAGTAGCAGCAACTAATACAATAGTTACAGATAACTATAATATATATAATATAGATTTAGGGTTAAAAGAGGCAAAACAATTTGACTTAAAAATAGATAAAACAATAGATAGAATAACAGTAACCAATACAAAACTAGATACAAGAGTACATGAATATGATAACGAAAAAGTAGCAATGGTGGATTTATTAAATACATATATAGAATTTTCAACTGTATTAGTAGAATACCAAATAACAGTAACGAATGAAGGTGCAATACCTGGATATGCTAGAGAAATAGTAGATTATCTACCAGAAGGAATGGCATTTGCATCAGATCTAAATGAAGATTGGTATTTAGGACAAGATGGTAATCTTTATACCACAAGTTTAGCAAATACATTATTAAATCCAGGGGAAAGTAGAAATATAACATTAATACTTTCAAGAAAAATGACAGGAGAAAATACAGGAACAGTAAGAAATATAGTAGAAATTAGTAAAGACTATAATGAATATGGAAAAGCAGATGTAGACTCTGTAGCAGGTAATAATCAAGACAATGAAGATGATAAATCATACGCAGATGTAATACTAGCAATGGGAACTGGTAAAGAAGTAGCATCATTTATTGGAATAACTATAGGAGTATTAACAATTGTAGCCTTTGCAGTTCTACTAATTAAAAAATATATAATAAGAAAAATCTAATTGAAAGGAGGACAGGATGCCTCTAAAAAACAAAAGAACAAACATAATTAAATTAATAATAGCAATTTTAATAGTTATTATTACAGTATTATTATGGAACACTTATGTAAAAGCATTATCATATGGTGGAGTAGATGATGTAAATACAGATAGAACAAGTGATCCTAAATTAGGAAATGGTCGTGTAGATCCATACTATAGCGTATTTGACTGGAATGGCAAAGCAATATTTTGTTCAGGTTCAAATGTAAAGATGCTTTATAGAGAAAACTACGACAGTAGTGGAGTTCAATATGCAAATAATCTTCCAGACGGATATTACAATCAAAAAATGAATTATTACTTAGACCAAGGTAATATAGAAACAGAACAAAGTGTTGCAGCAGCATATAAAGCATATGATTACTATAAAAATCATTCATATGGAAAAACAGATACACAAATGAGAGAAATGGTAAACATAGTATTATGGTATTCAGAAATATGGGGGCCAGGAAATGCAGCAGCATATAGGACATCATCTACTATGCCTATGTACAGATTAGCATCTGTAACGTCAGCCTCAGCTTCTACAAGAGCAGCATGGGGAACAGGATATGTAGCAAATGTTAATGAGGCAAGAAATGACCCTCCTAGAACTATTACACGTAGACACCTAACAAATAACATAGATGATAACATTGTAGAAAGAGCAGAGGCATGGGCAAACTTCTATTATAAAATTCTTCAACAAAGTGGGTCTAAATTGTTAATTAATACCACGCCAACTGATGAAGCACAAGTAATAGTAGATGTAGATTATGTCGCAAGAACTTATACACAAGGACCATATAAAGCAGATATAGTAGATAGTAGTGGAAACGTATTAACTCAGGAGAAAACTCAAGATGTAAAATTCTTTGACTCTAGATATGGAAATGCATTAGTTGAACAAGGTAATTCATACGGAACAGGTGTAACATTGGGAACACTACTATATAACGAGATACTAGGACAAAACTTAGGATGTGACGCATTTCAATTTTGCAGGTTAACAGATCAAAATGCATTAGAAGCAACTGTAAAATTCTCTAATGGCGAAACTGCACAATATGATGTAGAAATACTAGATGGAAATAATACAGCCCTAGCAGTAGATATGCCAATGTTTGGAGAAGAATATTACTTTAGAGTTCAAATACCAAGTACAGAAACAAGAACGGTAGAATCAATAACATATAATTTTAATTTATCATATTTTACCAAGTTTGAAGGAAAATCAAGTCTGTATGAATTAGATACAGTAGAATATGAAGCTACTGATGAACTATTAGAAATAATGGTAGATGCTGAATCAAATGGATATAAAAGTACATGGACTAAAGATGAAAAATTAATAGATATGGAATCAGAATTAACTGATACATTTGATAAAATAACAATTAAATTAGACGATTATTCATATACAGCTAGTTCATTCTATGATTTGCGAGACTTATTGGTAGAAGATCCAGAAGGTGGTAGCTATACTGAGGACGGTTATGAATATACTTATACAACATATTCGGATTCAAAGGTAAGTACTGCATTAGGTAAATTTAGGACAAATGCTTTTGAAGATTTATTTAAAAAAATGATAGATGATGCGATTATGAATTCAACAGCAGCAGATGGAACTGTGCTAGATTATAAAACAAGTAATAACTTTGACTTAACAAGTGTAAAATTTAGTTTATCCTATGGAAGGCGAAGCTTTTCAAATACAAGTTTGTCAGGTTTATATTCAAACCTTAAAAGTGCTATTACAAGTATAAAATCAGAAAGAGAAGATGATGAAACATATTATTACTATGATGGTGATTTAGATGGAGACTATACAGATGGTGGGGGAACACATAGATCTGAAGTAAAAGAAGAAGCAAAATATGATGCATTTGATACATTCTTTGACTTATTAGAGGATGGGGATATAAAAATAGAATTCCGATTTAAATGGGGAACAACCAATCCAGTAATAACTGAGCAACTAATCGGAGAATTACAACCTGTAATGCAAATAGAAACAGTACCTACTGTTACTACTGATACAACGACATTCACATATATAAAAGGAACATTACCACCAGATGGAGGAGGTGGTGGAGGAACACCTACCACCACAGATAGAGAAAAAGACTACATAGTAATAGGAGGAAAAGTCTGGGTAGATGAACCAGTAACAAAAAACGATAAAGTAAATGGAAGACTAAATGAAAATAGTACAGATAATAAAGACTATATGTACGCAGGAATGCAAGTAGAGTTATTGCAAAATGGAAATGTAATAGCAACAACAACAACAGATGCAAATGGAACATATCAGTTTAGAGATTTAGATGCATTAAAGAAATATGTAGTAAGATTTACATATAATGGACAAATATATGAAGATACATACTACAAAGATGACTTAAGTGGAGGATTCTCAAATGCCCAAGATGTAGATAGAGAACTCTTTAATAATAGGTTTGAGACAATAGACTCATCACCAAATAGCTATAATAATAATGGATATAATAAAGCATATGGATTAGAGACAAAATTGCAGGGAAATGATGGAGAGCATATATCATATGATGGAGGAGCACTATCATATGGAGATGCATGGAATAAATTTGTAGAATTAGCAACAGTGGATAAATCATATGCAGTTTCATATACTAACTTAGAAAACTGGTTAAGAAGTGAAGGAGTAGGAACAGAAGATACAAATGGTGTAGTAAAATATATACAAGATTGTATGATAACAGCAGTAACAAGAGAATATCCAGTATATGATAGATTTGTAACCGAGAACTTAGACAATCCAGCGAGCCAACCAGATACAGTATTAGTACATGGAGAAACATTACCATCACTATACACAGGAAAATCAGATCAAAGTAGAAATGTAGACTTTGGAATATATGTAAGAGATACAGCAGACCTAGCGATACAAAAAGACGTATATAAAGCAACAGTAAGAGTAAATGGAAAAACACAAACATATATGTATAATAAAAAAGATGCAAATATAGACGAAGATGGAACATGGAATGTAGAAGTAAGAGCAGGAGATAGCTTATACAATGGAGAATATAGATATACAAGAGAAATAAGGAAATCAGAATATCTATATGATGGAGAAGTATATAGTGAAGGAGGAACAAGTGCAAAAGACTTACAAGTATATATAACATATAGAATAATAGTAAGAAACCAATCACAAACATATGATACAAAAGTAGAAGAAATAGTAGATTACTATGATGAAGATGAATTTGAATTTGATGGAGAGTTAGATGGAAATAGATATGAGTTAAATGAATATAGATATGATAATAGTAATAATACATATGTAAATTCATATATAGGAGATAGAGAAGGAAATAAAATAGGAGACTTAACAGTAAGAACAACATCAATACTGGGAAACAATAGAGGAGATACACAGTTAGGAGACTATACGCCAATATATCTAACCGGAATGACAGATTATGAACATGATAGAGAAAGAATACCAGCAGGAGGAGGAATGACATTCATATACTTAACATTCAAAGTAAAGACGCATACAGATGAGACCGGAATGGAAGGAAGAGTAAGAATGGATGTAAATACAGAAAGTGGAAGAGACAAAGGAGTAGGAAAGAGAAACCTAGCAGAAATAAATGGATATTCAACATATTATAGAAATACAGCAAGTGTACCAGACACATTAGATTCAAATAATAAAGGAAAAGATAAAACAGTATCAAACCAAGTAGCAGGACTAGTAGACAACGACTCAATAGCCGGAAACCTAAGGGAAGAAGACTTAAATGGAGATGGAGACTTAATAGTAGAAGATAATGAAGTAGACAATAGAGCAGAAGATGATACAGATAAAGCACCAAATATAAGATTAGTATTCCCAGAAGGAGACGAAGACGAAAGAACATTTACAGGATATGTATATGAAGATGAAAGAAATCAAGAATCAGACTTAGCAGCAGTAGGAAATGGAATATATGATGAAGGAGAAACAAAAATAAATGGAGTAACAGTACAGCTAGTAGAATTAATCCAAAATGTAGATGAAAATGGAATCCCATATGGAGACTATTTAGGAGAATATGTATGGAATGCAATGAAATATGATGAAAACGAAGGCTGGGTAAATGTAAATAGTATAGAAGACTCAACAGAAGAAGTAAACAATGTAAACATGAGATACTATAGTGGACAAAAAGGAACATTATCTCCAATCCTATCAGGAAAAGAAGGAAGTGCAATAGAAGTAAGCGGATATGAAATAGACGAAGAAGGAGAATACGGATTTAAAGCTGTACCAGCAGGAGATATGTTTATAAGATTCATATATGGAGACACAACACAAACAATATTAACAAAAGCAGATGGAGAAGGAGCAGAAGTAGTAAGTTTCATAGCAGGAGACGATATAAAAGTAGACAATGAAAAAGGATTTATAACAAAAGAAGGACTAAATGCAAAATCATATAATGGACAAGACTATAAAAGTACAATATATCAAGCAGGAATAGACCAAGGAAAAGATGTAGAAGAATATAATGGAATAAAAGGATTTACAAACTATGATACACAAAACTACAATATAACAACACCAAATAAGAAGACAAGTGACTATGTAAATAGAAAAATATCGACAGAAGACGGAAAAGACAAAAATGTAATGTATCATTATGATATAGAAGAAAGTAGTCCTTATAGTGGAATATCAGATGCAAAAGACGTAGGAAACATAAGAACAAACGTAACAGAATATGGAAGTGGAGAAGAAAATATAGACGGAGAAGCAGATCATAGGACACTAGTAAATGGAAGAGCAGAAGTACTAACAGCAGGGCTAAAAATAGGAATAAAAGAAGACAAAGCAGAACAAGTAGAAATGATAAAAGAAGAAATGGACAATACAGCAATGGTATCCCAAACAGGAATAATAAACGTAGAAGTAGAATACAATAGAAAACAAACAAATAACCAAGGAGACAAAAACGAAATGGGATATCTAATAGAAGATATAGACCTAGGACTAACAGAAAGACCAAGAGCCCAATTAAAATTAAACAAAGAAGTAAGCAACCTAAAAATAACCTTGGCAGATGGAACAACACTATTTGATACAGGAAAATCAGTAAACAACGTACCATATGATAAGCATGAAGGACATAGTGAAGAATATAGCCATATACCAAATGGAATGAGTAAAGCATATAGGCTAACAAAAGTAACAATGGGGAAAAATACAGAAAAACAGCCAGAAATAATAACAGCATATATGGACGAAGAACTAATGTATGGAGCAAGAATAGAACTATATTACACATATAAAGTAACAAATATAGGAGAAATAGACTACTTAGATAATCAGTTCTACTATACCGGAAAAACGAATAATACAGGAGCAGAAAACATATCAACAACACAAGCAGACACAGTAATAGACTATGTATCAAACAACTTGCAATTCATACCAACCAATATTAATAATAAAGACTGGTCATTAAGAACAGTAGAAGAACTAACCGGAAAAGAAAACATAAATGGAAACGAAGAAATAGGATATAATGGAGATTTAGTAAATGACAAATATCAAAGAACAATGAAAACATATAATGCAATAATAACAACAAAAGCATTAGGAGACGAAAAACTATGGCCAGAAGAAGGGAAAGTAGGAAAAGCAGAAATAACAACAAATGTACTATTATCATCAACATTAGTACCAGACACAGGAAATGATAGTATGGTATATAACAACTTAGTAGAAATAGTACAAACAAGCAATAGCCAAGGAAGAAGAATGGAATACTCAGTAGCCGGAAATCAACCAATGGCAGACCAAAGCTTAGGAACAGATGCTGTAACAAATGAAGAAGAAGGAATATATACAAAAGCAGACTTAGTAACACCAACGGAAATAGACAGTGATAGTTCACAACAAGTATTAATATTACCACCAACAGGAGCAAATAGAAATTATGTAATATGGATAATAACAGGAATAATAGCTGTAATACTAATAGGAGGAGCAATAATATTAATAAAGAAAAAGTTACTAAATAAAGAATAA
>CALXQA010000001.1 GCA_944390335.1 uncultured Clostridia bacterium | reverse complement strand
TAACACCAGGACAATCATTAGTTGCATATATAGATGATGTAGTAGTAGGTGGAGGAATTATAGAAAAATAGTAAAAAAGTTAATCACAAAAGAAAAAATTAAAAGGTATAATAAGAAGAGATGGCTCAAACAAAAAAGAACATTGGGAAATAAAGAAATGGATTTGAATTAAAGACTATATATGTGGGAGAATATAAATATTGACAGATAATATAAATTGATAGATAAAGAAAAATATAATTCAAAATACTACAATTTTTTTATAGAAGGTTGTTTCAAATCATTGACACATATACGCAGGAGTGAGAAAAACCTCTCTCAAGCCTATTGACAAATGCAAATATAATCTGTATAATATATAAGTGACTTAAGTAAAAAGAGATTTATATATATAATAAAAAAGCATAAGGAGGGATAAAAATGGCACAACCTAAAAGAAGATGGTCTAAAGCAAGAACACATACAAAAAGATCAACATGGAAATTAGAAAATAAGAATTTAGTAGAATGCTCTCATTGTCATAACTTAACTATGCAACATAGAGTATGTCCAAGTTGTGGATATTATGATGGAGTTGAGATAGTATCTAAAAAAGCTAACTAATTAAATGTATGGAAGGAAGAGGTGAATTAAATGAAAGAAGGAATACACCCAGAATATACAGAAGCAACAATAACATGTGCTTGTGGAAATGTAATGAAATCTAATTCAACTAAAAAAGATATAAAAGTAGATGTATGTTCAAAATGTCATCCTTTTTGGACAGGTAATTTAAGAAAAGAAACAACTGGTGGTAAAGCTGATAAATTTAAGAAAAAGTATGGATTAAACTAAAAATATTAGGGGGCTCTGTAACTTTAAGTTACAGAGTCTTTTCTAACTATATATATAAAATTTAGTAGAAAATTATAAAAATAACATTAAAAATTAAAAAAAATAAAAAAATACTTAAAATTTTTGTGTTTCTATGATAGAATATAAGCACCAAAAATGTCGAACAGAAATGGAGCAGTAAAAATATGAAGGGTATACAAATGGATAGTACATTTATAGACAAAATTAAAGAGATAACAAAAAATAAAGAATATAAATATAGTATAATGACAATGGGATGCCAGCTAAATGAAAATGACTCAGAGAAAATTTCAGGAATATTAGAAGAGGCAGGATATACAAAAACAGAAAATCTAGAAGAGTCAAATATAATAGTATTTAATACATGCTGTGTTAGAGAAAATGCAGAAGATAGATTGTTTGGAAAGTTAGGAGAAGTAAAAAAATATAAAGAAAAAAATGGATGTATAATAATTATTGGTGGTTGTATGATGCAAGAAAAACAGATGGTAAATAAAATAAAAGAAAGTTATCCATTTGTAGACATAGTATTTGGACCACATACAATGAAAAACTTACCAAAAGATATATATGAAAGAATATTAGAAAACAAAAAAATAGAAGATATACTAGATATAGATGGAGAAATATTAGAAAATGTACCAATAGTAAGAGAAGATAAAATAAAAGCATCAGTAGCTATAATGAATGGATGTAATAACTTTTGTACATATTGTATAGTTCCATATGTAAGAGGAAGAGAAAGAAGTCGAAGTCCAATAGATATATATAATGAAGTAAAAGAACTAGCGAAAAAAGGATATAAAGAAATAATGCTATTAGGACAAAATGTAAATTCATATCTAGTAAGTGAAAGAAAAGAAAATAAAGACTTAGAATATATAGTTACAATAGAAAATGGAGAAAAAAGAAAAGTAAACTCATTTGCAACCTTACTTAGACTTATAAATGAGATAGAAGGAATAGAAAGGATTAGATTTATATCTCCGCACCCAAAAGATTTTACAGACGATGTAATAGAAGCTATAAAAGACTGCAGTAAAGTATGTAAATTTATACACTTACCACTTCAATCAGGAAGTACAAAAGTATTAGAAAAAATGAATAGAAAATATACAAAAGAGCAGTATTTAGAATTAGTTCAAAAAATAAGAAAAAAAATTCCTAATATAGAATTTTCAACAGATATAATAGTAGGATTTCCAGGAGAAACAGAAGAAGACTTTAAAGACACATTAGATGTAGTAAACAAAGTAAAATACGAACAAATATATATGTTTATATATTCAAGAAGAATTGGAACTGTAGCAGATAAAATGGAAAATCAAATACCAGAAGAAATAAAACATGAAAGATTTGATAGACTAAAAAAAATAGCAGAAGAAATAATAGAGCAAAAGAATAAAAAATACATAGGAACAATCCAAAATGTATTAGTAGAAGGAAAAAGTAAAACAAATGAAAAAATATATACAGGAAGGACAGAAACTAATAAAGTAGTCAACTTTGAAGGAAATGATGGAATGTTGGGGAAAATATTACCATTACAAATAATATCAGAACATATGTGGTATTTAAAAGGAAAACAAATAATGTAAAAGATTTTGGAGGAAAAAATCGTGTCAGAAATAATTGAAAAAGAAGAAAAACAAGAAAATTTAAAAAAATTCTCACCAATGATGCAGCACTATTTAGAAACAAAAGAAAAATACAAAGATTGCATACTATTTTATAGACTAGGAGACTTTTATGAAATGTTCTTTGATGATGCAATTACAGTATCAAGAGAACTAGAACTAACACTTACAGGAAAAGACTGTGGACAAGAAGAAAGAGCACCTATGTGTGGAATACCATTTCATGCAGCAGAAGGATATATTGCAAAACTAATAGAAAAAGGATATAAAGTTGCAATATGTGAACAATTAGAAGACCCAAAACTAGCAAAAGGTATAGTAAAAAGAGATGTAATAAAAGTAGTAACACCAGGAACAGTAGTAGAAAGTACACTTCTTGAAGAAAAGAAAAACAACTACATAATGGCAATATATAAAGAAGGAATATACTTTGGACTTGCTGTATGTGATATATCTACAGGAGACTTTTATGCAACAGAAATAAAAGAAGAAAATAACTTCTCAAAACTAATAGATGAAATATCAAGATATAATCCATCAGAAATAGTTATAAATCAAATGATGAAAGAATCAGAAGAAGAAATAAAATACATAAAACAAAGATTCAACTCCTTTATATCAGTAGTAGATGAATTTAATGCAGATTATCAAAAAATAGATAAAGAATTTGAACTACTTAATGATAAAGGAGAAAAAATCCCAACAATAAAAAATAAACTATTTAGTACATCTGCAATAAATGGGCTTATGTACTATATAGAAGACACCCAAAAATCAAAAATGGAAAACCTAAATAGGATAACGGTATATAATACAACAAAATATATGTCACTAGATATTAATGCTAGAAGAAATTTAGAACTAACAGAAAAAATGAGAGATAAATCCAAAAAAGGAACACTATTATGGGTTTTAGATAAAACAGAAACATCAATGGGAGGAAGACTTTTAAGAAGATGGATAGCAGACCCACTTATAGATGTAGAAGACATAAATAAAAGGCTTGGAGCAGTAAAAGAACTAAAAGAAAATCCAATGTTTAGAGATGACATATGTGCATGTCTATCAAAAGTATATGATATAGAAAGATTAGCAGGAAAAATATCATATGGAACAGCAAATGCAAGAGACTTAATATCACTAAAAAACTCTGTTTCGCAACTTCCAGACTTAAAGAAAACATTACAAGTAGCAGGCTCAGAAATGCTAAAAAATCTATATGACGGGCTAGATACATTAGAAGATATATACGAATTAGTACAAGAATCAATAGTAGATGACCCACCAATGAGTGTAAAAGAAGGTGGAATTATAAAAAAAGGATATGATGAAACTATTGATGAACTAATAGATGCAACAACAAATGGAAAAAAGTGGCTTTTAGACCTAGAAAATAAAGAAAAGCAAGAAACAGGTATTAAAAATTTAAAAATTGGATATAATAAAGTATTCGGATATTATATAGAAGTAAGTAAATCTTTTGTAAAAATGGCACCAGAAAGATATATAAGAAAGCAAACATTAACTACAGGAGAAAGATATATAACAGAAGAACTTAAAAACTTAGAAAACCAAGTAATAGGTGCACAAGAAAAAGTAGTAGTATTAGAATATGATGCTTTTGTAAAAGTAAGAAACAAAATAGAAGAAAGTGCTAAAAGACTTCAAACAGCAGCAAGTATAGTAGCAAAAATAGATGTACTATGTTCACTAGCAAAAGTAGCAGAAGAAATGAACTACTGTATGCCAGTTATAGATAAATCAGATGTTATAGATATAAAAGATGGAAGACATCCAGTAATAGAAAAAATATTATCAGCAGGCTCATTTGTTCAAAATGATGCATACTTAGACTCTAATGAAAATAGACTAGCAATTATAACAGGACCTAATATGGCTGGAAAATCAACATATATGAGACAAGTAGCACTAATAACATTAATGGCACAGATAGGAAGCTTTGTACCAGCTACATCAGCACATATAGGAATAGTAGACAAAATATTTACAAGAGTAGGAGCATCAGATGATTTAAGTATGGGAGAAAGCACATTCATGGTAGAAATGATGGAAGTAGCAACTATACTAAACAATGCAACAAATAAAAGTCTAGTAATATTAGATGAAATAGGAAGAGGAACATCAACATATGATGGACTATCAATTGCTTGGGCAGTAGCAGAATATATATCAGACAAAAATACATGTGGAGCAAAAACACTATTTGCAACACACTATCATGAACTAGTAGGGCTAGAGCAAAAATTAGATGGAGTAAAAAACTACCATGTAGCAGTAAAAGAAAAAGGAGAAGACGTAATCTTTTTAAGAAAAATACTCCCTGGAGGAACTGATGAAAGTTATGGTGTTCATGTAGCAAGACTTGCAGGAGTGCCAAAAACAGTAACTAAAAGGGCAAATGAAATATTAAAAACATTAGAAAGAAAGAGCATTTTAAAAGAAGAAGGAAAGTCAAAAGAAGAAAAAGCAAGGAATGAAGGACAACTTGACTTATATAACTATAAACTAGCAGAAATAGCACATGAACTAGATAAAATAAAACTAGAAGAAGTAACTCCTATAGATGCACTTAATATTCTTTCTAAAATAAAAGAAAAAATGAACTAATATAAACAAAAAAGAAAGGAAGATTTTACTTATGAAAATTTATTATCATGAAAGAGAGGTAGGGGTACTTATGAATGAAGTAAAGGTAATAAACCTATTTAAGGAAAATATAAAATTCTCTAAAAACAATATAATTGCATGTAAATGCAATAACGAAATAAAAAGCTTGGAATATACAGTAAAAGAAGGAGACAATGTAGAATTAATAGACATAACAGATAAAGACGGAATGAGAATATATGTAAGAGGGCTTTTATATATAATGGCAAAAGCATTTGATAAAATATATCCAGAAGCAATGATAAGTGTAAACTATCAGCTTTCAAATGCAATGTTTTGTGAAATAGCAAATATGAATGTAACAGAAAGTATGATACAAAAAGTAAAAAAAGAAATGGAAAATATAATAGCAAAAGACTTGCCAATAAAAAAAGTAATAATGGATAAAAAAGAAGCAGAAGAATTTTACTCTAAAGAAAATACATTTAAAGGAAAGCTTCAAGTAGGAAATAAAAGTAAAGATACAGTATCACTATATTTTTGTGAAGACTATTATAACTATTTTTATGGTGTAATGCCAATTTCTACTGGATATATAAAACTATTTGATATACAAAAATATAAAGATGGATTTATAGTAAGATATCCAAGTAGAAAAAATGCGACTGAACTTGGAGAATTCAAAGATACAAAAAAACTGCAATCAACTTTAGAAGAATATGATGATATCAATAGATTAATGCATATAAGTACAATAGAGCATTTAAACAAAAAAATAGAAGCAGGAAAAAGTTCAGAAATAATATTAACAGCAGAAGCACTACATGAAAAAAAGCTATCACAAATAGCAGATAAAATAGCAAACAAAAAAGGCATAAAAATGGTACTAATAGCAGGGCCTTCATCATCAGGAAAAACAACTTTTGCAAAAAGACTAGGAATCCAGCTAAAACTTTATGGAATGAATCCTGTAACAATAGGAACAGATAACTATTTTGTAGAAAGAAAAGACACACCTAAAGATGAAAATGGTGAATATGATTTTGAAACAATTGAAGCACTAGATTTAGACTTATTTAATAATCACTTAACTAAGCTAATAAATGGTGAAGAAATAGAAATGCCTACATTTGATTTCAAAGTAGGAACAAAACTATACAATGGAGATAAATTAAAGCTAGGTGAAAATGATATACTAATAATAGAAGGAATACACTCATTAAATGATAGACTTACAAAAGATATACCAAAAGAAAATAAATTTAAAATATATATAAGTGACTTAACAGTATTAAATATAGATTACTATAATAGAATATCAACAACTGATACAAGATTAATAAGAAGAATAGTAAGAGACAATAATTTTAGAGGATATTCTGCATTAGACACTATAAAAAGATGGGACTCTGTAAATAATGGAGAAAATAAAAATATATTCCCATATCAAGAAGAAGCGGACGTAATGTTTAATAGTTCTTTAGTATATGAACTAGCAGTTCTTGCTAAACACGCAAGACCTTTATTAGACAAAATAGATAAGAGCATTCCAGAATATGCAGAAGCCAAAAGATTAAGTACACTTTTAGAATATTTTGATGAAATAGATGAAAAACTAATTCCAAACAATTCTATACTAAGAGAATTTATAGGTGGAAGTATATTTGAATATTAAAAAGAAAAGTGATATAATAAAAAAGTATTATGTAAAATGTAAAATAAACCTAAAAAGAAATCTAGAAATGATTTAGAAAAAATAAATAGGAGAAATAAATGAAAAACTTCACAAAAAGAGATGAAGGATTTATATGCAAAAATTGTAATAAAAAAGTAGAAAAACTAGGATATACATCAAGGGATCATTGTCCACATTGCTTATGTTCTTTGCATGTGGACATTTTGCCTGGTGATAGAAATGAAACATGCCATGGACTTTTAAGACCAATTAGTGTAGAATTAGATAGCAAAAAAGGCTATGTTATAATCTACAAATGTGATAAATGCGGAAGTATAAGAAAAAATAAAGCAGCAAAAGATGATAATATGGACTTAATTATAAAACTTACTGCAAATGGAGGTAATATTTATGGATGATGAGAAAATAAAAATAGAAGATATAAAACCAGATAAATCATTAAGAATTCTTACAGGGGATAGGCCTACAGGAAAACTCCATATAGGTCACTATTTTGGTTCATTAAAAAGTAGAGTAGAACTTCAAGATAAATTTGAAACATTTATAGAAGTTGCAGATGTTCAAGCTTTGACAGATAACTTTAATAATCCAGACAAAGTAAAACAAAATGTAAGCCAAATAGTAATGGACGAATTAGCAGTAGGCATAGACCCAAATAAAACTACAATATTTTTGCAATCATTAATTCCAGAAATAGCAGAACTTACAGTTTTCTATTCTAACTTAGTTACAATTGCAAGATTACAAAGAAATCCTACAGTAAAAACAGAAATTGCACAAAAAAGAGAACTTTTTGGTGAAAGTGTTACATACGGATTTTTAGGTTATCCAGTAAGTCAAGCAGCAGATATAACAAGCTTTGATGCAACATATGTTCCAGTAGGGGAAGACCAACTTCCTTTAATAGAACAATGTAGAGAAATTGTAAGAAAGTTTAATAGCATATATGGAAAAACTCTAAGAGAACCTATTGCAGTACTAAGTTCTAATGGAAGAATAAAAGGATTAGATGGAAATGAAAAGATGGGTAAATCTCTTGGTAATGCAATTTATCTATCAGATGATGAAACTACAATAAAAGAAAAAGTAATGAATGCTGTAACAGATAAGAATAGAATAAAAAAAGATGATCCAGGTAATCCTAATATTTGTATGGTTTACTATTATCACAATTTATTTACAAATAAAGAAGAAGTGAAAAATATATGTGAAGAATGTAAAAAAGGAAAAAGAGGATGTGTTGCTTGTAAAAAACAATTAATAGAGAGCATAAATAATGAATTAAAACCTATTAGAGATAAAAGAGCATACTATGAACAAAGACCAAATGAAGTAAAAGATATATTAATGAGTGGAACTAATCATGCAAGAGAAATTGCAAAAGAAACAATGAAAAAAGTAAAAAAATCTATGAAATTAGATTATTAAATTAATTAAAATATAAAAGGAGTAAATATAAAAATGTTTACAGACTATGTAAAAATATATGCTACAGCTGGAAAAGGAGGCAATGGAGCAATATCATTTAGAAGAGAAAAATATGTTGCATCAGGTGGTCCAGATGGTGGAGATGGCGGAAAAGGCGGAGATGTCTATTTTAAAGTAGATAAAGATGCCAATACTTTAATTGAATTTAGGTTCAAAAAGAAATTTAAAGCAGAAAATGGACAAAATGGAGAAGGAAGCCATAAATATGGAAAAAGCGGAGAAGATTTATATATTCCAGTACCAATAGGTACTGTTATTAAAGATGCAAAAACAGAAGAAGTATTAGCAGACCTTTCAGATAAAAATCAAACAGTACTTATATTAAAAGGTGGTAGAGGAGGTAAAGGTAATTCACATTTTGCAACCTCTACTAGACAAGCACCAAGATTTGCACAAGATGGCGAACCAGGTGAAGAAAAAGAGTTGATATTAGAACTTAAATTATTAGCAGATGTTGGTTTAGTAGGATTTCCTAATGTCGGAAAATCAACCTTTTTATCAGTTGTAACATCAGCTAGTCCTAAAATTGCCAATTATCATTTCACAACAATTGAACCAAACCTTGGTGTAGTAAAATCAAAGTTTGGTGATAGCTTTGTAATAGCAGACATTCCTGGTATAATTGAAGGGGCAAGTGAAGGAATTGGTTTAGGAATAGAGTTCTTAAGACATATTGAAAGAACAAGATTACTTTTACATTTTATTGATGTATCTGGTATAGAAGGAAGAAATCCTGTAGATGACTATTATAAAGTAAATGAAGAATTAAAAAAATATAGTGAAAAATTATCTAAAAGGACTCAAATAATTGTGGCT
The DNA here is from genome assembly GCA_944390335.1 of uncultured Clostridia bacterium. GTDB lineage: Bacteria > Bacillota > Clostridia > TANB77 > CAG-508 > CAG-793. Next base: position 46,576 of record CALXQA010000001.1, on the reverse strand, counting down.
AATAAAGTAGACGCTATGACAGATGAAAAGTTATACTTAGAATTAGAAAAAGTAGCTAAAAAGAATAATCAGAAAATATTTAAGATATCAGGTGCTACAGGTAAAGGCGTTGATGAACTTATGAATTATGTATCTAAAACATTAAAAGAACTTCCAAAAGAAAGTTTAATAGATATTGATACTAATAAAGAAAAAGTATATACTTTAGAAGATGATGATAGTTTTACTGTTACTAAAGAAAATGGAATATTCATTGTAAAAGGTGAAAAAGTAGACAGAATTATGAGAAAAGTAAATATAGGAGATTATGAATCTTTATTCTATCTTCACAGAAAATTAGATGAAATAGGATTAAATAAGGAACTTAAAAAGCAAGGAATTAGAGATGGTGATTTAGTAAAAATAGGTGAATATGAAATGGAATGGGAAGATTAATATAGTATTAATTTAAAATTAGCACATTAGAAAATATATGAAAAAATAAATATAAAAAAGGAAGATAAAAATGCTTAAAACCGTTGGGGCTGTATATATATATATATATATATCGTAAGATTTAATAAAAAAGAAAATGAAGTAAACATAGAAAAAATAAATAAAGCTATGTATTTTAGAAGAATCTAAAATATGTAGCTTTTTTTGGCAAAAAAAGATTAAACGAATAAAAATACAAAATGTGGAAATAAATATATATGAAATGTTAATAATAAATAAAAACAAGCAAGTAAAAATACTTGCAAAGAAAAATCAGCTATGATATAACTTGGATAATTAAATATTTAACTTAAGAATACATAAATATGAGGAGGAAAAAAACGTGGAAAAGAAGTTTAAAAAACTAAAGAAAGAAGTAAGAGGAATTACACTTGTGGCATTAGTTGTAACAATAATAGTATTACTAATTTTAGCAGGAGTGGCAATATCATTTACGATTCGGAGAAGATGGAATATTTAAAAGAGCTGGGGAAGGAGCAAAAACTTATCAAAATGCAAGTGAAAATGAAAAAATTGAGTTGGATAAAGTTATAAACTATATAGATGATTATAATAACGGAAATAATAAAGAAGATGAAGAAGAAACATTATCAGAAGTAGAAGAAGCAATAAAAAATGGAACAGTATATGAAAATAATACAACTATATATGATAAATATAAAAATCCAGTAAAAGTACCGCAGGGATTTAAGTTAGCCCAAGATTCAGGAACAGATGTAACAAAAGGAATAGTAATAGAAGATGCAGAAGCAGGAGATGAAGTAAGTAAAGGAAATCAATATGTATGGATTCCAATAGGGGATGTAAAAACTAATACAGAAGGAGCAATAACTACAATAAACTTTGGAAGATATGAGTTTGAGACAAATACATCAGGAGTAATGAAACAATCAGCAGATAATTATGCAGAAGTAGTAGAAATAGATGTAGGTCAAGAATATAATTATGTAGAATTAACTAGTGAAGCAGGGAATACAATAGCTAAAAACTTAGGAGACTTTATAACTAAGGCAAGAGCAAGTGGAGGATATTATATAGGAAGATATGAAGCTGGAAAGGTTGAAGGAAATACAAATACATTTAATATAAAAAAAGGGCAAGAAGTATATAATAAAATAACACAGCCAAGTGCAGCTAACTTAGCAAGAAGCCTATATAATAATAATAATGACAATTTTGAGAGTGATTTAATAAATAGTTATGGATTAGATACAGCTATAGTGTTTATACAGATGTTTAGTGGAGATACAGACTATTCAAAGCAAACAAGAATACAAGATGCATTAACAATAACTGGTAATGCACATGATGAGGAAAATAATTATGATGTTAGATGTAATATATATGACCTTGCAGGAAATGTAACAGAATTTAATACTGAGACTTATACTGATAGTAGTGTTCCTTGTGTTCGTAGAGGTGGAAGTCATCTTAATAGTAATGGATATACTACTTTTCGTAACCGTGGTAATACAAGTGATAATGGTACCAGTGTAGGATTTAGAACCATATTATACTTGTAAAATTACAAAGTAATAGACAAAACAGAAGGTAAAATTTAAATGGTAGACATAATAATAAAAATATGATATAATAAACAAGCACAAAAATAGAAAGGATGTAAAAAATGCGGAGAATCAAACTATTTTCTATTATAGGACTAATATGTCTATTTTTCTTTATAGGAGGAGACTTTGATAATGACATTGTTTTAGTTGATGAAACTAAAGACTATATAGTTGAAGAACAAGTAAATGCTAAAAATATTCCTCAAGAAAGAGTTCAGGGAAGTAAATTAATTAGTTATAATCTATACAGGACAAATGCAGAAAAATTAAAAAAAGAGAGGAATGTAGAAATAATAGCTAAAGTAGAAAAGAAAATGACACAAGAAAATACCAATGGAATAAGTTTATCAGATAAAGATAAACTACTTCTTGCTAAGGCAATTTATGCAGAAGCTGGTATATGCGATGTAGAAGAGCAAGAAGGTGTAGGACTTACAATACTAAATAGGGCAAAACAAAGTAATTGTTCTATTTATGAAGTACTAACAGCACCTGGACAATTCTCATCAGTGATAGATGGAATACCGTCTATGATAGTAAATAAAACTATAGTTCCAATAGAAGAGGAGCATATTACTTCTCAAGTATGGGAAGTTGTAGAAAGATTATCTGATGGAAAAGAGACACAAGTCGAAAAACTACTAAGAGAAGAAGCAGAAAGACTAGGTCTTGATACAGAAAAATATGCAGAAGGTGGTCCTCTATACTTTTATAATCCAGAAGCTGTAAGTCAAAAACAATTAGATAGTAGAAAAAATGTAAAATGTTCCGTAAGAATTGGGTACCAAGTATTTTATAAATACTGGGATACATAAAACATCCCAAAGGCTTTGTTTTAAGCCTTATAAAAGGAGGATATCTGTAAAAAGGTATCCTTCTTTTGAGTAATAAAATTAATATATAAATAAATATAAAAACTAAAAAATAAATAAAACTCTAGTTATTAACGAAAAATTAAAAAAAAACAAATATTTTTAAAACTTTTGTTTGACAAACACATTTTTTTATGATAAGATATGTTTAGTTTAAGAAAAAGGAGAGATGAAAATGAATAAATCTGTTAGAGATGCAAATGGTTTAAATAAGAGAGACAGAGCTATATTAAAATTCATTCAAAAAGAAATTTTATTAAAAGGATTTCCACCATCAGTAAGAGAAATAGGAAAGGCAGTTGGTTTAAGTTCTACAGCTACTGTACAAGGGTATTTAAAATCACTAGAAGAAAGAGGCTTTATAAAGAAAGAAAATCAAAAAGGAAGAACTTTAAGATTACTTAGAAATTATAAAGGAGACAATGTAATAACAGATAGCCAAGGTGTAAGTGAAACAAAACAATTTTATACAAATAGAGAAATGGTAAATGTACCAGTAATAGGAAAAATAACAGCAGGGCAACCAATACTTGCAGTAGAAAATATTACAGATACATTCCCAATACCATTAGACTTTGTAGGAAATAGTGACAGTTTTATGCTTACTGTAAGAGGTGAAAGTATGATAGAAGCTGGAATATTAGATGGAGACTATATTCTAGTAAAAAGAACAAATGCAGCAGAAAATGGAGAAATAGTAGTAGCATTAATTGACGATGAAGCAACTGTAAAAACATTCTATAAAGAAGATGGATATATAAGACTTCAACCAGAAAATAGTACAATGGATCCAATAATAGTACCAGATTGTCAAATACTTGGAAAAGTAGCAGGAGTATTTAGAAAATTATAATAAAGGGGAATAATATGAGTAGGATGAAGACATTTTTTAAGTACTTTTTAGCTATAGTAATAGTATATATAATAAGTGATATTGCATCAATTTATTTACTAAAAAGTACATACATTACAAAAGAATACTCAGTAGAAAACTCAATATTAGATGTCCAAGTAGAAGAAGCAAAAGCAACATTTGTAAACGGAAATATAAAAGGAAAAGTAAAAAATAATACAGATGTAAATGTATCAAATAAATATCTAAAAATAGATAGTTATTCAGAAAGAGGAGTATTACTTGGAACAAAATATGTTAAGATAAAAGACTTAAGCCCAAAAGAAGAAACAGAATTTGCATCTAGCTTTAATTATGAGCAAATAGATAATATGAAAATAAGTTTAATAGATGCAGAAGAATTGCCGCCAGAAGGAGAACTAGATTTTGGATTTGATAATCCAGAAGATGCAAAGATGACATTTGCAGTGATATTAGGAGCAGTAATAGTAATGTTTCCATGGTTTCCTTTTTAATAATAATATAAAAATAAAAGTAACTATCCCCGGCTTAGCCGTGGGATAATTACTAATAAAATAATAGTTAAACAAGAAATTATGCTTGTACTTTATTTCTATTAATTGAATCTTGTCTAGTTAAAGAATCATAGCAATGTCTACATAAAGCCATGTATTCTCTATCACCAATTACAATTTCAGTATTTTTTCCACCTTTAAAATAAGTATAAACAGCATTTTCACACTTGCAATTATCACAAATAGCATTAAGCATATTAACATTATCAGCAATACATAATAAATCAGGCATTTTGCCAAAAGGCTTCTTTTCAGCTGTAAGATTAAGACCAGCAATAAAGAACTTTTTGCCACTTTCAGCCATTTGTTCAATAACTTTGACATTACCTTTTAGAAATTGAAATTCATCAATACAATAAACATCAGCATCATACTTTTCTAAATCAGAAATTTTGCTAATAGAAATAGCTGGAATATCAATACCATTTCTAGAAACAACTACATTTCCAGCATATCTTGTATCAATAGTAGGTTTAAACATTTTCACTTTTTTTCCTGCAATTAATTGCCTTTTATATTCATTTAGAATATGTTGAGTTTTACCACATTTCATTGGTCCTGAATAAACATTTATGTCACCCATTTTTCTTACCCCTTATAATAATACTTGCGTATGTATAATAATACAATATTAAAAACTAATCAAGTAAAAGTATGTAAATTTTTAAAATGTTATTTTTGTAATATTATTGTAAAACAAGAATAAAGATGATAAAATAGGAATATAAAAAGAGGAGGTTTATATATTTGAAACATGATAAAGAATTAGAAGATATTTTAGGGAAAGAAAATGTAAAATATAATGAACCAATGAAAATGCATACTTCATTTAAAGTAGGAGGAAATGCAGATAGATTTTTAATAATTGATAGTAAAGAAAAACTAACTAAAGTACTAAATCTTGACTTAAAAAACATATATATAATTGGAAATGGAACAAATATATTAGTTAGAGATAAAGGAATAAGAGGAACAGTTATTAAATATGTTGCTAAAAACTATGAGATAAATGATAATATTATAAAAGTAGAAGCAGGAATGCCGAATGCTCTTCTGTCAAAGCCTATACTTGAAAATAGTATAGAAGGACTAGAATTTGCTTTTGGAATACCAGGAACAATAGGTGGAGCAATAGTTATGAATGCAGGAGCTTTTGGTAGAGAAATGAAAGATGTAGTAGTTAGTACTACATATATAGACTTAGATACTAAAAAAACAGAGACAATTAATAATCTAGAGCATGAATTTAGATATAGAGAAAGCATTTTCTCAAAAAAGCATGCAGTTATATTAGAAACAATGCTTAAATTAGAAAAAGGAAATAGAGAAGAGATAAAAAAGAAAATAGAAGAATATAGAGAAAAAAGAATAAACACACAACCATTAGATGTGCCAAGTGCAGGAAGCACATTTAAAAGAGGAGAAGGGTATATAACTGCTAAGCTTATAGACAAATCAGGTCTTAAAGGATTTACCATTGGAGGAGCAAAAGTATCAGAAAAACATGCAGGATTTATTGTAAATGCTAAAAATGCAAAAGCAGAAGATATTATAAACCTAATTGAATATGTAAAACAAAAGGTATATGAAAAGTTTGGAAAACATATAGAAGAAGAAATAAAAATAATAGGAGAATAGAAATAAAATAAGAAGAAATAGGAAGAGGAAATAGAAATGGGATTTTTTAAATGGTTTACATCAAAAGCAAAAATGAAAAGATGGATGTTTTTAATATTACTTGGAGTAGTATTAATATGTTATGGTATAGCAAATATACTATACTTTAATACATTAGGAATAATAGAGATTTTAAAAATAGTAGTATCATTTGTAATAGGATTTACAATGATAGTAATAGGTTTTGTGTTTATGCAAAAAAGAACATTAGAATTGTTGATAGAGGAAAGTGATACAAGAAAAGAAACTCAAAACATAAATAAACTAATATTCAATAAAAAAGTATATAATCAAGGACCAAAGATAGTAGTTATAGGCGGAGGTAGTGGACTTAATACTGTGCTAAAAGGTCTAAAAAACTATACAGACAACATAACAGCAGTAGTTACAGTATCTGATTATGGAAAAACGCCTACAGACTCAAGAAAAGCACTTCAAGTATTACCACTAAATGATATAAAAGAAAGTTTAGTAGCACTATCATATGATGAGGAAGAAATGGAAAAACTATTAAATGTAGAATTTAAAACAGGCCAATTAAGAAACTTAAGTTTTGGTGATATATACTTTTTAGCTATGAATAATATACATGAAAACTTTACTAAATCTATAGAAAATTCAAAAGAAGTATTAAATATAACAGGAAAAGTACTACCTGTTACATTAGAAGAAATAAAAATATGTGCAGAACTTGATGATGGAACAGTTATAGAAAATAGAGATAAAATACCAGAATATGTAAGTGAAACAGCAAGTAAAATATCTAGAATATTTATAAATCCGACTAACTGCAAACCTGCTCCAGGTGTAATAGAAGCAATAAAAGAAGCAGATGCAATAGTAATTGGACCAGGTAGCCTATTTACTAATGTTATACCTAATCTTTTAGTAAAAGGAATTGCAAAAGCAATAAAAGAATCAAACGGAATAAAAATTTATGTAAGCAATATAATGACAGAACTTGGACAAACAGATGAATATACATTATCAGACCATATAAAAACAATAAATGAATATGTGGGAGAAGGTATAATCAATTATTGTATATATGATACAGGAGAAATAGTGCCAGAATATATAAAGAAATATAATTTAAAAGGTTCAGATATTGTATTACCAGATATACAAAAAGCAAAAGAATTAGGAATAAGATTAATACAAAGAAATCTTTCAAAAGTAGAAGGAGATTCAATAAGACATGACCCTGATGTTATAGCATCAACAATTATCCAATTAATATGTGATGAACTTAAATTTGAAGATATGCAAAATGACAGCCAGTATATGATGCTAAATTCAAGATTAAAAGAAAGCAAAAAAGAAATAAAAAAGAGACAAAAGAAAGATAAGAAATTCCAAAGATCAGGGAAAAAACCATTTGAACGTAAACCAGAAGGTATAAAAAGTAAGTTTAATTCTAAATATAAAGATAGAATAGAGTCAATAAAAGATAGTGATAAAAATGCTACAATGAGAAGAAAATTAGTAGAGCAAAAAGAAAAAGAGAAGAAGATAGATAAAAAGAAACAAAAATAAAGAGATTTACTAAAAAGATGAACCATAAGAAAAAAGAAAAGAGGTAAAAAACAAATGAGAGAATGGGTAATAACAAATGGAATTGGTGGTTTTGCATCATCTACAGATATAGGGATGAATACTAGAAGATACCATGGAATGCTAATTGCATCCTTAAATCCTCCTGGACTAAGGAAATTAATATTATCTAAAGTAGATGAAAGTATAGAAATAGGAGGAACAAAATACAATCTATATACAAATGAATCACAAGGAAAAATATCTGATGGATATAAATATATAGAAAAATTTGAAAAATATATTATACCTATTTATACATATAAAATAAAAAATGTAATTGTAGAAAAGTCTATATGTATGATGTATGGCAAAAATACTGTAGCTATTGTATATAGAGTAGTAAATCAAAAAGCAAAAGCAAAACTATTATTAACACCTATTGTAAATTTTAGAGACTTTCATAGTTTAACCCATGATTTGGAATTTAAATATAAACAAAAAATATATAGAGATAAAGTCACATTAGACTTTGGGGAAAATAAAGGAAAAATAAATATTTGTGTACAAGGAAGTAAATACATAGAACACAAAAATGATATATTTTACTCAATGTACTATGAAAAAGAAGAAAAAAGAGGTTTTGAAGCAGAAGAAAACCATGCTGTCCCAGGTACATTTGAAGTAGAAATAAAGCCAAATGAAGATAAAGAGATAACTTTTCTATGTTCTTTAGAAGGAGAATATGGTAGTACTATAGAAGAACTTTCAAGATTAAGTGGAAGTAAAATAATAGAAAATGAAAAAAGAAGAATAAATGCTGAAGTAAAAGAATCTAAATTATTAGAAAATAAGTATTTACCAATAGAAGATGAAGAAAAACAAAGTTATATTGATTTAGTAAACAAATATATAATAGCATCAGATAACTTTATAGTTTATAGGCCAAGTATGAACTCTCATACATTAATAGCAGGTTATCCATGGTTTTTAGATTGGGGCAGAGATACACTTATATCTTTTGAAGGAATATTATTAATCTCAAAAAGATTTGAAATAGCAAAACAAGTGCTTTTAATGCTTGCAAACAGTATAAAGCAAGGATTAGTACCAAATGGATTTGACGAATATGATATGCACCCTTTATATAATAGTGTAGATGCATCTTTGCTATTTTTTGAAGCAGTATATAAATATTTAATATATACAGGTGATTATAAATTTGTAAAAGAAAATTTGTATCACAGAATGATAAAAATTATAGATAATTATTTAGATGGAATTAACTTAGATAATAACAATATAAGATTTGATGAAAAAACCTACCTTATATCATCAGGTACATTAGACACACAAAATACATGGATGGATGCAAAAGTAAATGGAGTGCCAGTAACACCTAGAAATGGTAAAGCAGTAGAAATAAATGCACTTTGGTATAATGCACTTAAAATAATGCAAGAACTATCAAAAAAGTTCTTAAAAATAGGTAGACAGTTTGAATATGGAATGCTTGCACAAAATGTACAAAAGTCATTTATAAGGCGTTTCTATAATCCATATAAAAAATGCCTATATGATGTTTTAGGAGATGATTTAATAAGACCAAACCAGATTTTTGCAATAAGTACATCTTTCACTGTACTTGATTGTGATAAAGATATGGCTAAAGAAGTTTTTGTAACAGTAACACAAAAACTATTAAATAAATATGGTTTGCAGACATTAGCAAATGGAGAAAAAGGTTTTGTATCTGTATATGAAGGTTCTCCAGAAAAAAGAGATAGCAGTTATCATCAAGGAATAACATGGCCTTGGCTTTTAGGAGAGTATTATAATGCTTTAAAAAATATGATAAAAGCAGAAAAAAATGAAGCAAATAAACAAAGACTAAAACATACATTAATGCAATTTAAACTAAATGTAGCATCTACATTTACATATGAAATAACAAATGGTAATACTATAGGAAGTATATGTGAAATATATGACTCAGTACTTCCAACTCATGGCAAAGGTGCAATAGCACAATGTTGGAGCATAGCAGAAATATTTAGAATATTACTAGATAAGGAAGAATAAACAAGAGGAAAAAATATGAGAATATTAGGAATAGACCCAGGATTTGCTATAACAGGATATAGCATAATAGAATATAAAGGAAATCATTTTACATTAATAGACTCTGGTGCGATACTTACAAAAGCAGGAGAATCATTTCCAGATAGACTTGTAAAAATATATGATGATTTAGAAAATATAATAAAAATGTATAAACCAGAGGTAATATCAATAGAAGAATTGTTCTTTAATACAAATACTAGAACAGCAATAAATGTAGCACAAGCAAGAGGTATAGTCTTAGTAGTAGCTAGAAAAAACAATGTACCTTTATTTGAATATACACCTTTACAAATAAAACAAGCTGTAACTGGATATGGAAGAGCAGATAAAGTGCAAGTACAAAAAATGGTAAAGTCAATCTTGAAAGTAGAAAAATTACCAAAACTAGATGATACAACTGATAGTATGGCAGCAGCAATATGTTATGCACATTCTAATAAATTTTCAAAATGTCTTTAAAAATAAAAAAGGTATAAAGGTAAATAAAATGGCAAAACTGATTATTATAAGAGGAAACTCTGGAAGTGGAAAAACGACGATTGCAAAGAAATTACAAAAAAAATTAGGTCATGGTACAATGCTTATATCACAAGATGTAGTAAGAAGAGAGATGTTGTATGTAAAAGGCAGAAAAAATAATAAGGCAGAAGATTTATTATTAAACTTAGTACTTTATGGAAAGAAACATTGCAAAGTAGTTATATTAGAAGGAATACTATATTCAAAGCATTATAATAAATTATTTGAAAAATTATTGGAAGAATTTAAAGACAATATCTTAGCGTTTTATTTTGATCTTCCATTTGAAGAAACATTAAAAAGACATAAAACAAAAGCAAATGCAAATGAGTTTGGAGAAAAAGAAATGCGTAAATGGTGGAGAGAAAAAGACTTGATAGGCTATATTCCAGAAAATATATTAAATGAAAAACTAAATGAAGATGAAATTATAAATTATATATATGAAAAATATGCAGAAGAATGTAAATATTTATAATCAATATAAATGTTAGTATTAAGAAAAGGAGAATCTTAAATGAATTTAACAATAAATATATACTATACCGGAAAAGATGGAAATGCAATAAAATTTGTAGAAGAAATGATATCTAGTGGGATAGTAGATAGAGTTAGAAAAGAAGAAGGAAATATAAGTTATGATTATTTTTTTCCTCAAAATGATAAAGAAACAGTACTATTAATAGATAGATGGAAAAGTGAAGAAGCACTAAATAAACATCATAAATCACAAATGATGGAAGAAATTGCAAAATTAAGAGAAAAATATAGTTTGAAAATGAAAGTTGAAAGATATATAGAATACAATGAGAATAATAAATACTTTGAAACAGTTATAAGACAAAGACAAGCTACTAGAAAATTTAAGGATAAAAAAATAGAAGAAGATAAGATAAATAAAATATTAGAAGCGGGAAGATTAGCACCAACTGCAAAAAATATACAACCACAAAAAATATATGTTGCAACTTCTGATGATGCTATAGAAAAGATAGATAAAATAACACCTTGTAGATATGGTGCACCTACTGTTTTAATAGTATGTAGTGATAAAAATATAGCTTGGACTAAAGGTAATTATTCAACATATGAAATGGATGCTTGCATAGTAGGGGTTCACATGATGTTAGAAGCAACTAATGTAGGAGTAGATAATATATGGATAGAAATGTTTGATAAAGAAAATCTAAAAAAAGAATTTAATTTAAAAGAAGGTGTAGAACCAATATGTCTTATTCCACTTGGATATAAATCTGATGATTATGAAGGAAATATACTTCATAATGTAAGAAAAGACTTAAAAGATACAGTAGAATTTATATAATAAAAAAGGAGTAAATATGTCAATAAAAGTTGTAACAATATGTGGAAGTATGAAATTTACAAAAGAGATGATGAAAATCGCTACTTGCTTAGAATTAAAAAATGGATATGCAGTTATTCAATGTGTATATTGCCCAGATGATATGAAGTATGAAGATTTAGATATGGAATCTTTAGCAAAAATACATAGAAAGAAAATAGATATAAGTGATGCCATATATGTTGTAAATATTGGTGGATATATTGGAAACAGTACTAAAAGTGAAATAGAATATGCAATAAATAGTGGTAAAGAAGTAATATACCATGAACCAATAAGTTAGAATAGAGAAAATATAAAAATTAAAATAAATAAAGGAGAATTGTTTTGATTTATCTGTTATATGGTGAAGATGAATATTTAAGAGATGAAACATTAAAAAAAATAAAAAAAAGTTTTGGTGAAATTCAACTAGGAATAAATTATGTTCAAATAGATGAAAATAATGTAAGTAATATAATCTCAGATATACAAACTCCAGCATTTGGATTTCCTAAAAAACTAATAATAGCAAAAAATACAGGACTTTTTAAAAAGAAAAATCCTTTATCTATAAAGCTTGCTAATTTTTTAGAAGAGAATAAAGATAATTTAGATGATGTAGATATAGTATTTATAGAAGAAACTGTAGAGAAAAATGAATTATATAGTAAAATAGAAAAAATAGGGAAAGTGCAAGAATTTAAAGAACAAAAATTGCCACAACTAATAGTGAAAGTAAAAAGCATAGCAAAAGCATATGATGTGGAGATAAAAGATAATATTGCAGCATATTTTATAGAGTGTGTAGGTACAAATATGAGTGACATAATTAATGAAATAAGAAAGCTTATAGAATATGCTGGAAAGGGTGGAGAAATAAAAAAAGAAGATGTAGATAATCTTTGCATAAAAAAGGCAGAAAGTATTATATTTGACTTAACAGATAATTTAGGAAAAAAGAAAATAAAAGATGCAATTGATGTTCTTCATAACCTATTAAATGCAAAAGAACCATTACAAAGAATACTTATAATGCTATATAATCACTTTAAAAAGCTATATATAATAAAACTTGCAGAGATAGAAAATAAAGATGTATCTCAAAGCTTAAAACTAAAACCTAATCAAGTTTTTTTAATAAATAAATATAAAATGCAAGCAAAATCTTTTAATAAGGAGGAATTAAGAAGTCTTTTAGAAGAACTAATTAATATAGATGGTTCTTCTAAATCTGGTTCATTAGATATTGAAGTTGGACTAGAAGCAGTACTTTGCAAATATTGTTCATAATGAATATATTAATTGATGAAAGAATAAGAAATAAAGAGGAAGATTTTCTAAAAAATGAATTAAATTTAAATGTAGAAAAAATAAGATTATCTAGTTTTGTATATCCAGAAATATCTGGTCATAGTGATATATTTTATGCAAAGATAAATAATAAAATATATTGTAGTCCAAATGCACCTATTAAAAATCCAAGCTTTATTATAGGTAAAGAAGAAGTAAAGAATACTTATCCAGATGATGTAAAATATAATATTTGTCAAATAGGAAATAATATTATTGGTAGTAAATATGCGGATAAAGAAATTATAAAATATATTAATATATTTGTAAAACAAGGTTACGCTAAATGTAATATATCAGTTACTGGAAGTAATTCGTGTCTAACATCTGATATAGGTATATATAAAGAACTTATAAAACATAATATTGATGTAACATATATAGATGATGATAATATACATCTTTTAGATAAAAATAATAATATCTCAAAAATGAAAGGGTTTATTGGAGGAGCAAGTTTTGTATTCAATAATTATTTTGTTGTTTTTGGAGATATTAATAATTTAGAAGAAGAAAATAAAGAAAAGATATTAAATCATTTAGAAAAATATAAACTTAAATTAAAAACTTTTGAAGGTCTAGATATAATTGATTATGGCGGAGCAATTATTTATTAAATAATGAATAAAAACTCTTCTTTACTATCATAATACTGATAGAAGGAGAGTCTTAATATTATGATTGATTTTAGAACAGATATGGCTGATGAAAGGCTAAGAGAGTATAAAAAAATTAGGAAAAATCAGATTGATGGAATTGAGTCAGAAGATTTAAATATTAATGGGAAAGTTCATTTGACAAAAGTGAAGATATTAAATGATATTGGAAAGGAAAAGCTAGGAAAAGAAATTGGGACATATATTACACTTGAAATTAAAGATATTGAACTAATAGATAAGCAGCAGTTAGAAAATATAAGTTATATTTTATCTAAACAGTTATTAGAACTTACTAAAGATTATAACTCTATATTAGTAGTAGGGCTTGGAAACATTGATACTACTGTAGATTCTATTGGACCAAAGGTAATAAAGGATTTAAAAATAACAAGACATATTAAAAGATTAGAACCAAGTTTGATTGATAAAAATGCAAAAGAAATAAGTGGAATTTATCCTGGTGTACTTGGTACTACTGGTATGGAAACACAAGAAATATTAAAAGGGATAGTAAATCAAATAAAACCAGATGCAATTATTGCAATAGATGCTTTAATTTCAAGAGATATTTCAAGATTGTTTAAAAGCATACAGATAAGTAATACTGGAATAACACCAGGAGCAGGAGTTGGCAATAGTAGAAAAGAAATAAGTAAAAATACCATGGGATTACCAGTAATTGCAATTGGCGTTCCCACATTAGTAGAAGCGGCTACAATAGTAGCAGATAGTATAGATATAATAGCTAATCAGTTTGAAGAGTTTAAAGAACTTAAAGATGCATCAAAAGATGATAAATATAGGTTAATAAAAGCAATATTAGAACCTTCAAAATTTAATTTAGCAGTTACACCAAAAGAGGTAGATGATTTAGTTGAGAACATGAAAGAGATAATAGCACATGGAATTAATAGGGCTGTTGAAGGAAGTATATAAAAGTGATTGACAAATAATAAATATATAAAATACACTAATAGAAATAGTAAAAAAAGAAAAAAAGAGATAAAAATGCTTAAAACCGTTGAGGCTGTATATATATATATATATATATCGTAAGATTTAGTAGAAAAAATAAAGATAAGCATAGAGAAACTATGTATATTATGCGAACGTAAAATCGTATATTATCCATAGTTTATTTTATTACTATTATGCAATTACAAATACTTTCAAATATAAAAATGCTATGATATAACATAAAAAGAATAAAGCAAAAGAAAAAAGAAATAATAAACATAAGGAGGCATAAAAGTGAAAAGAAAAATTGGAAAGATAAAAGAAGAAATAAAAGGAATAACATTAGTCGCACTAGTGGTTACAATAATAGTACTTTTAATATTAGCTGGAGTAGCAATAAGTTTAAGTATAGGAGAAGATGGAATATTTAAAAGAGCAAAAGAAGGAGCAGAAACTTATCAAAATGCAAGTGAAAATGAAAAAGTAGAATTAGATAAAGTATCAAACTATATAAATAATTATTTAAAAGAAAATAATAAAGAAGATGAAGATGAAGAGGAAGAAGAAGAGATAGTATTAGATGTAGAAGAAGCTATAAAGATTGGGACAATATACAAAGAAAATACAGTAATATATGATAAATATAGTAATCCAGTAAAAGTACCTAAAGGATTTAAACTAGCCCAAGATTCAGGAACAGATGTAACAAAAGGAATAGTAATAGAAGATGCAAATGCAGGAGATGAAATAAGTAAAGGAAATCAATATGTATGGGTACCTTTAGGAAATATAAAATATAATGAAAATGGAGATGTAAAAACAATAAATTTAGGAAGATATTCATTTGATGCAACATATAATGAAGAAACAGGACAAATAGAAGGAACAGGAGAAGATACAATTCAGCAGTTAGCAGATGATTATGAAAATATTGTTACAATAGACACATACTTTAAAGAATTAGAAAATAGTGAACATGGAAATATAGTAGCAAAAAATTTAATAGAATTTATAACCAAAACAAAAGCATCAGGAGGATATTATATAGGTAGATTTGAAGCAGGGAAAATAGAAGGAAATACTAATACATTTAGTATAAAAAAAGGGCAAGAAGTGTATAATGAAATAAGTGAGCCAAATGCAGCTAACTTATCAAGAAATTTATATAGTAGTAATAGTAACTTTGAAAGTGATTTAATAAATAGTTATGCATGGGATACAGCAGTAGTATTTATACAAACATTTAGCGGAGATGCAGACTATTCAAAACAAAGTAGGCTGCAAGATGAACTAACTACAACCGGAAATGCAAATGACAATAATAATTATGATGTAAGGTGTAATATATATGATATGGCAGGAAATGTAAGAGAATGGACTACAGAAACTTGTGAACATAGCCAAAATATTCCTTGTACTACTAGAGGAGGGTACTATTATAGCAGTCAGCGTTGTACAGCTAGCCGTAATGCATATGATATGAGTTCTAGCTTTCCGCGTATTGGATTTAGACCTATATTATATTTGTAATTTATTAATTTTTTATTAATTATAAATCTAATAAAGTAAACTGAAATTGTTATATGATAAGTATAAAAATATAAACACTAAAGTAAAAAAATTTAGTGTTTATATTAATGTTACTTAATATATTGATTTTATTTTAATAGAAATCTTAATTCTAAAAATGAAGCAAATAACTTACAAAAGCAAATATTGCAAGATGTATTGGGTAAAAAGCATAAAAGAAATACTTTAGACTTGGGCCTTTTTTACCATTATATAAAAGCATAAATATAATAGGGGAAAAGGTAAATAAAATCTGCTCCCATACTATAATTGAAGAGACATTACTAAATAAATTACAATATTTTATAAAACATAATAAGAAAAATATTATAGTAAATAAATAATTATTTTTTAATTTGTTTAATATATTTATATTATCAGTATTTTTAATAATTTCTTTATTAAAACCATTTCTTTCTTTGTAAAAAAGATAAATACAAAGAATAAGTGCTACACCAAACCAACCATAATCAACTTTGATTATTTCTGCTAAAGCTATAATTAATATATCTACTAGAATACCTATAAATTTTAAATTATTAGGTAATTTATCTAATATATATATAGCAAGTAAGCCAAGTGCTAATGTAAAGAATATATTTAAAGTTGTAAAGCTTCCTGAATAAAAATATATGAAAATACTAAAAGGTATTTGAGATATTATTCCAAATATAATTAGTCTTAGCATATATTTATATATATTTTTAGTATGTTTAAAACCATTTACTAATTGAAAACAAAATAGAGGAAAAGCTATTCTTCCAATTAAATTAAAAAAGCTAAAATGACCTATAATTGCATCAGATGCATGGTCAAATATCATACTAATTATTGCAATTATTTTTATTACAAAGCTTGACATAGTTTTCTCCTAATAATTATAAATATTCTGTAAAAGTCACTTTATCTAAATTTATTTTTTTACCATTTAAATAATTCAATATTCCAGAGTCTGTTTCAAAATTAAATTTATAACTATAACTACAAAGAAGTTGACGATTTAAACCATATTTTTTGTTGACATCAAAAGAGCCATATTTACTATCTCCTAAAATAGGAAGTCCAATATGTGCAAGATGTGCCCTAATTTGATGAGTTTTCCCTGTATGAAGTGTAACATCTAGCAAACTTAGATTTTTAGATGTATTTTTCTTAACTAATTTATAAGATGTTTTTATAGGAACATATCCCTTTTTAGGTATATCTGATATATATACAATTGATTTTTTTCGATCTTTAAATAAAAAGGCTTCAATAGTAGTATAAGTTTCATTTTGAGGTATCCCATAAACGCATGCAATATAGTGCTTTTCAATTTCATGTTTTTTTATTTTATCTAATAATATATTTAAACTTTCTTCATTTTTAGCAAATATTACTAGCCCTATTGTGTTTATATCTATTCTGTGACAAGGCTTTAAATATTCATAATTTTTTTTCATAATAGATTCAAGAGAATTTTCACCTGTTACTTCTAAGCCGTAAGGTTTATTAAATATAACTATATTATTATCTTCATAAACAATGGGAATATTGAATAAAGGCGAGCCATTTAAAATTTTATCTGTTATATATATATCAATTTTATCATTATAATGTACAGTTATGTTTTCACTAATTTTTTTTCCATTAACTCTTATATCTTTTTTTCTAAGTGCTTTATATATATTATTTATATTAACTTTTGGAAAAACAGATGTTATGTATGTAGATAATTTTTTTTCATCTCCATTTTTTGTTACAGTAATTGATTTCATATAAAACTCCTAAATTTATTAAAAGGCTAAATATCTTAGCCTTATTATACAATAACATTTATTTTAGATTCTTTTTCATTTCTCCTATATAATGTTATTTTTCTACCCATAACTTGTACAACTGTACTATTTGTATTATTAGAAAGTATAATAGAAGCTTCTTTAGCATCTAATGGACATGTCTCTAATACGGTAATTTTTATAAGTTCCCTTGCTTCTAAAGCATCATTAACTTGTTTTATTAAGTTATCTGAAATAGAACCTTTTCCTATTTGAAAAATTGGTTCTATATTACTTGCTAAACTTCTTAAATATGCTCTATCTTTACTAGTCATAATTTTTCTCCTTTAAAATCTTATGTATTTATTATATGATAAAAGATATGTTTTTTCAATAGGATTATACAAAATACTCAATAATAAGTTTACATAATCATATTAAAAATTTTTGAAATTTACTATTGACAATTATAAAAAAGTATAGTAGAATAAAATATGTCATTAAGAAAAACGCAGGTGTAGTTCAATGGTAGAATTCCAGCCTTCCAAGCTGGCTATACGGGTTCGATTCCCGTTACCTGCTCCAGATTTATAAAAACCTGTACTTTAGAATTTCCTAAAGTTACAGGTTTTTTTGTAAAAGAAATAATGCAATAGGTATGCAATAAAACTTTTAATGTACTTATTTATTTTTTTTTATCTTCATCAAAAATAACTTAAATCTTTTTGCAAATAATTGTTGTTATATATATTTTTTATTTTCTAGTTTCAATTTATATATTATTATGACATGATTGATATGAGATAAATTAGGATATAAAACTAGTTCATATTCAAAAAATTAAAAGGAAATTTATAGCAAAAAAAGATAAAAAGTACTTGACAAATACAAACAATTGTTTTATAATTACAACAAATAAAAAAGGATGTGTAAATATGGAAGAAGATAAATTAATAGTACAAAATGAGAAAACTAATGAAGAAATAAAGAAGCTAATATACACTATAAGAGGAAAACAAGTAATGTTAGATAGTGATGTAGCGATGCTGTATAATTATCCTACTAAAAGAATAAATGAAACAGTAAATAGAAATAAACAAAGATTTCCTGAAAATTTTTGTTTTCAATTAACTGATGAAGATGTAAAAGAACTTAAGTCAAAAAAGGTTACTGTAAATTATACTGAAGAAGATAACTGGTCGCAAATTGCGACCAGCTCAAAAAATGAAAATATTAAATATAGAGGAAATAAATATAGACCATATGTATTTACAGAGCAAGGAATAGCAATGTTATCAGGATTATTGAAGAATGATATTGCTATTAGAGTTAGTATAAATATTATAAATGCTTTTGTGGAAATGAGAAAATTTTTAATGCTTAATGGACAAATATATGAAAGACTAACGACAGTAGAATATAAACTGTTAGAACATGATAAAAAGTTTGATGAAGTATTTAATAGTCTTGGGGTAGAAGAAAATGTAAAACAAAGAATCTTTTTTGAAGGACAAATATATGATGCATATAGTCTAATAATAGACCTAATAAAAAGAGCAGATAAGAAAATTTTAATAATAGATAATTATATAGATGATAGTATATTAAAGATGCTAAGTAAAAAGAAAGAAAAAGTAGAAGTCGTAATACTTACATCAGACAAAAGTAAAATAGAAAGTTTAGATGTAAAAAAATTTAATAAAGAATATCCAATATTAAAACTATCAAAAACAAATAAATTTCATGATAGATTTATAGTAATAGATAATAAAGAAATGTACCATTTAGGAGCATCTATAAAAGATTTAGGAAAGAAATGCTTTGGAATTAATAAAATAGAAGACTTGAAAATTATTCAAAAAATCATGCAAATAGCTTCAAATGATTAATTAGATGTGTTTAGATTTAAAGTTAATGAAAAATAAAAATATAAAATACTTTTTTGGTGCTAAATGAATAAAAATGTTGACTTTTGCACAATCCTATTATATAACATATAAAGGAAAAGTGGCGAAAAGGAAGGTGAGAATAATGAAAATTCTTTCAATTGATACATCAGTAGAAATTGCACAAGTTGCAGTTTTAGAGAATAAAACTGTATTAAAAGAAATTCATGACCAAAGCAAAAAAGAACATTCAGAAACACTTATGCCAATGATAGATGAACTTATGAAGTCATTAAATCTAACATTAGACAATATAGATTTAATAGCATGTACAAAAGGACCAGGCTCATTTACAGGAATAAGAATAGGATTAGCCACAGTAAAAGCATTTTCAGATGCTAAAAAAATACCAATAGTAGGTGTCAATTCATTAGAGGCATTAGCATACTCAGGACAGATTTTAAAAGGTGATGGAGAATATGTATCAATAATAGATGCAAAAAATGAAAATGTGTATTATGCAATATATAAAGTAAAAAAAGGAAAATTATCAATATATAGAAGTCCAGATATTATGCAAATATCAGAAATGGTAAGCTATATAGACAATTTAAAAATTCCTACATATTTTATAGGTGAATTAAATATAGAAAAGATAGAACCACTATATTTAGCACAAATAGCAAAAGAAAAAGCAAATAGTAAAGATGTATGCAATCATGAATATATTGAGCAATATCCAGGATTAGCAATAGGAGCAGGAATAGCAGCATATAACAGATATAATATGGGTATATATGGATACTCAGAAAGTATAAATCCAATGTATTTAAGAAAGCCACAAGCACAAAGACAAAAAGAAGGTATGTCAGACGATATAGCAATATTAGAGATGGGATATACCGATTTAGAAAAAATAAAAATAAACTATCAAAAATTCGAAAATATATGGGACTATAAGATATTAGAAGAAGATTACCAAAACTCAAAATACTACATAATAAAGCAAAATGAAGAAATATACGGCTTTATTGGATTTAGAACTATATTTGAAGAAATGGAAATAATGAATATAGTAACAAGAAAAGACAAAAAAAATCAAGGACTAGCATCAAGCATGCTTAGTTATGTTATAAGATATGCTTATTTTTCTGATATAGAGAAAATAAACTTAGAAGTAAATGAAAAAAATAAAACAGCAATAGACTTATATAAAACATTTGGTTTTGAAGAAGTAGGCAAGAGGAAAAAATACTATAATGGTGATGATGCAATTTTAATGACCAATTTTGTAAATAGATAAATAAAAATTTGAAAATATGAAATAATAATAAACAGAAGAAAGAAAGGAAATTAAAAAACATGAAAACAACAAATGAAGTATCATATAAAAAATTAAAATATACATGTAATCCAGATGTATTTAATTTTGTAACAACAGAGGAATTAGAAAGAAATTATGAAGGAATAGGACAAGAAAGAGGAATAGAATCATTAAAATTTGGACTAAATGTAGATGTAAATGGATATAACCTATACTTAGAAGGACCTTCCGGTGTAGGAAAAACAATGTATACAAAAAACTATTTAGAAAAAATAAGTAAAAATAAAAAAGTACCACAAGATTGGTGCTATATATATAATTTTGAAAATCCAAATGAACCAGTAGCATTAAATCTTCCAGCAGGACAAGGTCAAGAATTTGTAGATACAATGGACAAGTTTATAAAAAACATAATAACAGATATAAGAGGAACATTTAATAATAATGACTTTGAAAAAGAAAAAAAAGTAATAATGCAAAAATATCAAGAAAAAAGAAGTAAACTTTTAGAAGACTTAAATGTTCAATCAGCAAAATATGGATTTCAAGTTAAATCATCAGATACAGGAATATACATGATGCCAGTATTAGATGGTAAAATAATAAAAGAAGAAGAATTTGATAAATTAGATGAAAAAATAAAACAAGAATATGAAAGTAAGTCAGGTATAGTTCAAGAACAAATAATAAGAGTAATAGGTAAAATAAAAGAAATAGAAGAAGAATCAGAACAAAAAGTATCAGAATGGCAATCAAGTATAGCATCACTCGCAATAGAAGGACAAATATCAATAGTAAAATCTAAATTTAAAAGAAGTAAAAAAATAAATAACTTTTTAAATGGAATAAAAAAAGATATACTTAAAAATATATCTAAATTTATAAGTGAAGAAAAGAAACAAGTAGAAAATGGTATACCAAAAGTAATAGAGCAAAATCCATGGGACAACTATAGAGTAAATCTATTTATAGACAATAGTCAAACAGAAGGTGCCCCAGTTATAATGGATACAAACTATAGCTTTGGAAATATCTTTGGAAGGCTAGAATATGAAAACCATTATGGAATACTAAAAACAGACTATACAATGATAAGACCAGGACTTCTTCACAAGGCAAATGGTGGATATATAATATTTCAAGCAAATGATTTACTAACTAATCCAGTAGCATATGATAACTTAAAAAAAGTTTTAAGAAATAAAGAACTAGGAATAGATAATTCAATAGACCAAAAAACTTCAATGGTAATGGTATCACTTAAACCAGAGCCAATACCACTTGACCTTAAAGTTATTATAATAGGAAATGAAAATGTATATCAAACACTATTATCTGTAGATAGTGATTTTAGAAAATTATTCAAGATAAAAGTAGAATTTGAAGATGATGCACCACTTAATAATGATAATCTAAAAAATCTAGCAAAATTCGTACATGGATATTGCGAAGATGATGAATTACCACATTTAGATAAATTTGCAGTTGCAAAACTTGCAGAATATTCTACAAGACTATCAACTAATCAAAATAGAATATCTACAAGATTTGGAGACTTAGCACAAGTAATAGCAGAAGCAGCTACTTGGGCAAGATTAAATAAAGCAAAAGTGGTAACAAAAGAGTATATAGAAAAAGCATTAGATGAAAGAAAAAATAGACTTAAAAAATATGATGAAAAATATACAGAAATGATAGAAGAAGGTACATTATTAATAGATACAGAAGGCGAAAAGATAGGACAAATAAATGGTCTTACCGTAATGAGCATTGGAGACTATTCATTTGGAAAGCCAGTAAGAATTACAGTAAATACCTATACAGGAAAAAAAGGAATTATAGACATAGAAAGAGAGGTAGAACTTTCAGGATCTTCACATTCAAAAGGAATTTTGATTTTAAATGGGTATTTAGGAGAGAAATTTGCAAAAGATATGCCTTTATCACTTACAGCAAGTATTTGTTTTGAACAATTATATAATGGAGTAGATGGTGATAGTGCATCTAGTACTGAACTTTATGCTTTACTTTCTAATTTATCAGGAGTACCAATAAACCAGGGAATTGCTGTTACAGGTTCGGTAAATCAAAAAGGAGAAATACAAGCAATTGGTGGTGTAAATGAAAAAATAGAAGGATATTTTGAAATTTGCAAGCTAAAAGGGTTAACAGGTAAACAAGGTGTTATGATACCTACTCAAAACATACAAAATTTAAACCTAGATGATGAAGTGGTAAATGCAGTAAAAAATGGAAAATTCCACATATATTCAGTATCTACAATAGATGAAGGAATTGAGATATTAACAGGAGTACCAGCAGGAAAAAAAGATATACCAGGGACAATAAATTTTTTAGTATATCAAACACTAAAAAAATATGCAAAAGCAAGTAAAGATGAATAAGATATAATGTATATAAATATTGCAGATAAAATAAATTTTAAACCAAAGGTGATAAAATTTATCATTTTTGGTTTAAATTTTCTATTGATTTTATCATATTTATAGAGTATAATTTTTTAAGATAAAAATCAGGAGAAATAAAATAATGCAGTTTAGAAATATTGTTATAGCATTGATTTTAATTATAATATTAATAATAGTTTTAAAAATATTAAAACATAAAAAGAAAAAAGTAATATTAGAAATAGGTCCATCTTTAAAAGATAAAGGTGGAATGGCTACTGTTATGAGTCAAATATATTCTTCACATTTAAAAGATAAATATAATATAAAGCACATTTCTACATATATAGATGGGAAAAAGTTTTGTTTATTCTTTTTGGCGACTTTTCGAATATTAATATATAAATTAATATATAGAATAGAATTAGCACATATTCATAGTGCATCATTTGGAAGTTTTTATAGAAAATCTATTATATCATCAATATGTAAAGTAGTTGGTATAAAAACTATAATGCATATACATGGTGCTTGTTTTGAAGAATTCTTTAATAATTTAAATCCTAAAAAACAAAAATATATCAAAAAAGTTTTAAATCAGTCTGAAAAAATAATAGTTTTATCAGAAAGCTGGAAAAAGTTTTTTGAAAAATTAGTAGATAGTGAAAAAATAGAAGTAATGTATAATTCTGTAAAAGTGCCAGAAGTTATAGAAAGAAAAGAGAGTAAAGAAATATATACAGGGCTTTTACTAGGGAGAATAGGAAAAAGAAAAGGTATATATGATGTAATAGAAGCTGTAAAAGAATTAAAAAAAGAAAATATAAATGTAAAAATTATAATAGCAGGAGATGGAGAAGTAGATAAAGCAAAAAATCTTGTTAATGAAGAAAAATTACAAGACAATATAGAAATTATAGAATGGCTTGATGAAGAAAAAAAGAAAGAATACTTAAAAAAATCAGACTTTTATATACTTCCATCATATAATGAAGGATTACCTATGTCAGTATTAGAAGCAATGAGCTTTTCACTTCCAGTTATAACAAGTGATGTAGGCGGAATACCAGAAATAATACATAATAAAGAAAATGGAATATTAATAAAACCTGGAAATATTAAATCAATAAAAGAAAGTATAAAAATAATTATATCAAATAAAGAATATAGAGAAAAATTATCAAAAAATGCATATAAAACTATAAAGGAACAATTTAATTTAGAAAAATATTTAGAAAAATTAGAAAAAATATACTTAGAAATAAAAAAGAAAAACATTAAATTATGCCTATGTTCATCAGCAGGTGGACATTTTATGCAATTAAAACAGTTATTTAAAATGTCAGAAAAATATAATACATTTATACTAACAGAAAAGAACGAAATTGCAAAAGGATATAGTAAAAAATATAAGGTAAGATACTTAATGCAACAAGAAAGAAAAAATATATCATTTATATTAGAATTCATATTCAACTTTCTAAAAGCAATATATGTAGCAATATGGTATAATCCAGATGTAATAATAAGTACAGGAGCAGGAGCAACAACTTTTGTATGCCTATTTATAAAGCTTTTAGATGGAAAAGTTATATATATAGAATCTTTTGCAAAAATAAATAGTCCAACAATAACAGGAAGAATTATATATAAATTTGCAGATGACTTTTATGTACAATGGGAAGAAATGAAAAAGTTTTATCCAAAAGCACATTATGATGGTGAAATATATTAAGCGGGGGAAACAATAATGATTTTTGTCACTTTAGGTACTCAAAAATTTCAGTTCGATAGAATTTTAAAAGAATTAGATAAGCTTATAGATGAAAATAAATTAAAAAAAGAAGATATAATGGTACAAAATGTATGCCAAGAGTATCAGCCAAAAAATTTTAAAACATTTAGACTAAAGCCACAAGAAGAAATTGATAAAATAACTGAAGATGCAGAAATAATAATTACACATTCCGGAACAGGAAGCATAATAAATTCTTTGAAAATGGGAAAAAGAATAATTATAGTACCAAGACGAAAAGAATTTGGAGAACATGTGGACAATCATCAATTAGAACTTGCAGAGGTATTTCATGAAAAATATAATATACCAGTTGTAACAGAAATGGATGAACTATATGATGTGATTCAAAAAATAAATGAATATAGACCAATAAAATGGGAAGAAAATAATACAAGCTTAATAAACTCAATAGAAAATAAAATTAATCAGTTATTATAATTATTTAAGCATAATATTAACAATTGAACTAGAACATAAAGGAGAAAAAAATGGAAAAATGGCTACGAGAAATGTTTAGATATGTAATGTCAATAATATCTAATTTTTCACCAAAACTTACAAGTAAGATTTATTATCGCATAAAAATGGGTAAGAAATTAGATTTAAAAAATCCTCAAACATTTAATGAAAAATTAATGTATCTAAAATTTAATGAATATGATAACAACGAATTAGTAACTAATTGTGCAGATAAATATAAGGTAAGAGAATATGTAGAAAAGATATGTGGAAAAGAAATATTAAATGACCTTATAGGAGTATATAATAGTGTAGATGAAATAGATTTTAATAAACTTCCTAATAAATTTGTTTTAAAATGTAATCATGCATCAGGATTTAATATAATATGTCAAGACAAAACAAAGCTTAATATAAAAGAAACCAAGAAAAAGTTGGAAAAATGGCTAAAAACAGATTACTGGAAATATGTGGCGGAAGTTCAATATAAGAATGTAGAGAAGAAAATAATATGTGAAAAATATTTAGAATCCAAAGATCAGAATAGTATAGAAGATTATAAAATTTATTGCTTTAATGGAAAGCCGAAGTTTTGCTTATTGTGTGTTGAGAGAAATTTGGGAAAACCAAAATATTTTTATTTTGATAAAGAATGGAATTTGCTTAGAATAAATCAAGCAGGAAAAGATGCACCAGAAAACTTTACAATACCTAAGCCAGAAAGTATAGATAAAATGTATGAATATGCAGAAAAACTAGCAAAACCATTTGAATTTGTGAGAGTAGATTTCTATGATTATAAATCAAAACCGATATTTGGAGAACTTACATTTACACCAGCAGGATGCGTAGATTTGGACTATTTTGAAGATGTAGATAAAAAACTTGGAGATATGTTAAAAATATAGAAAAAATAATAAGGAAATAAAATTGATGGAAAAAATAAGTGTTTTAGTTCCAGTATATAATGCAGAAAAATATATTGAAAAATGTATAAAAAGTATAATAAATCAAACATATAAAAATATAGAAATTATATTAATAGATGATGAGTCAAAAGATGACTCATTAAATATTATGAAGAAAATGCAAAAACAAGATGATAGAATAAAAATAATAAGCATAAAAAATCAAGGGGTAGCAGATGCAAGAAATAAAGCTTTAGAAAATTCTACTGGAACATTTGTAACATTTGTAGATAGTGATGATACAATAGACAATGACTATTTAGAAGTATTATATAGTAATTTAGAAAAATATAATGCAGATATAGCAGTTATAAATTGTAAAAATGTAATAGAAGAGACTGGAAAAGTTTTACATAAAGACTTTGGAATAAAAGGAATAAAAGAATATAATAATGTAGAAGCTGTAAAAGATTTATTTTACTATAACTTTTTAAGGCATAGCCCATGGGGAAAGTTATATAAGAAAAAAGTTTGGGAAAATATAAAATTTCCATTAGGTAAAAATTATGAAGATTTAGCAGTTATATATAAAACATTCTTAAATGCAAATAAAATAATATATATACCAAAAGAAAAATATAACTATTTAATAAGAGAAGGTAGTATAGTACATAATGAAATAAGAAAAACAGATGTACAAGCAATTATAGAGTATTGCAGCAAGATTTTAGAAGATGTAAATAAAAATTATCCAGAATTAACTAAAGCTGCTGAATTTTTATTAGTAGACCACGAACTTTACCTTTGGTATAGAATTCCAGATAATAAAGAATATAAAGAATATTTAAAAATAGCAAAAGCAAATGTAAAAAAATATAGAAAAAATGTATTAAAAGATAAAAATGTAAGTAAAAAACATAAAATAGCAATAATACTTTCATACTTTGGTAGAAATATTTATAAAAAAGCTATAGAAATAAATAAAAAAAGAAATAGAAAATAGAAGTATAAAATATTAGGAGGAAACATGGTAACATATTTAGCAATTATTATAATAAGTACAGCTTTAGCATTTATAAGTAAAAGCGTAGAAGAGAAAACAAAAAACAAAAAATTAGTAATACTATTAGATATTATAGTAGTACTATTTCCTTCAATAATTGCAGGAATTAGATATAATGTAGGAACAGACTATGCAGGTGCATACAAACCAATATTTGATGAATTAGTAAACGGACATCTAGAAGAAAGAAGAAGAAATATAGAAATAGGTTATATACTTATAAATAAATTAGTAATATTTTTAAATGGTAACTTTAATATAGTAATGTTTATATGTTCACTTATTACAAACTCTTGCATATATGCAGGATTAAAACATTATAAAGATAAAATAAATGTACCTTTAGGACTTTTCTTTTTCATGGTAATATTTTATCAAAAATCATTCAATTTAGTAAGGCAAATGATGTCTATAGCAATAATATTCTATGGATTTAAATACTTAGATATAAAAAATGATGAAAAAATGTATGAAAATGAAAACTATAAAAAGAAATATCTAGAAAAAGGAAAAAATATAGAAAAATATAAGCCAAGATATAAACATAGTAAAGAATATATAAAATATTTTGCTATAAATTATATTAAGTACTTTATTTGCGTAATAATAGCAGTACTATTTCAAAGAACGGCATTAGTAATGTTAGCAGTACCATTTGTAAGGGAAATATATGTAAATCCAAAACCTGTATTTCAAGTACTTAAGGTATTATCATTTGTAGTACTTTTAGCTATTATACTAAACTTTGATACAATAGGAAAATTGTTATCAAATATAGAAAGCCTACAATACTATGCACTGTATTTTTCAAAAACAAAGGCACCTGGGCTTTCAATAGCATATTTTATAAGAATACTTCCAGGAATAGTACCATTTTTCTTTATGATAAAGAAGATTAATCATGATAAACAAATGAGTTTACTATTTAGTATGAATATAATAGGAGCAGTACTATTATTACTTGGGTATTTAACAAGTACATATGGTGAAAGATTAGCTTTATTTTTTAGTATTTTCCAAATAGTATTATTCCCATATTATATAAGAAACTTTAAAAATAATAAAATACTATTTGTATTATCAATAATAGCTTTAGTATCTGTAAACTTAGCAATATGGTTTTATGACTATATTTATAAAAAAAGAGATGAAACAGTGCCATATAGGACAATATTTAGTATAAATGATAATAAAGAAGAAAAAGAAAGTAATAAAACCAATATAAACAATAATGTAATTATTGAAGAAAATAAGGAGAACATTATAAATAATGAAATATAAAAAGTGCTATTTAAAGTTATATTTAAATAATAATCTGGGAGATGATTTATTTGCAAAAATCATCTCAGAAAAATATCCTAATACAAAATTTGTAATTGCATCATATGTAAATCAAAAATCAAATTTTACCAATATTAAAGTAATTACAGGTTTTTGTTTTAGAGCTGTTAATAAAATACTTAAAATATTAACAAATAAGAAAGTTACAATTGAAAATATATTAGCAAAAAAATATAAAAGAACATTAGTATTAGGAGGAAGCCTTTTTATAGAAGGAAAAAGTGGAGACTACAAAGAACTTGAAAAGTCAGAAGAATACTATATTATAGGAACAAACTTTGGACCATATAAAACAGATAAATACATAGACTATTGTAAAGAAATATTTGAAAATGCAAACTATGTATGTTTTAGAGATAAAACTTCATATGAATTATTTAAGAACTTAAAAAACAAAAATATAACATATGCACCTGATATTGTTTATGGTTTAGATACTAAAGGCATAAATATAACTAATAACAAAAAAGCCTTAATATCTATAATAGATTGTAAAAGAAAATTAGATGAAAGCTATCAGGAAAAATATGAAGAAAAAATAATAGACTTAATCTACTATTTTCAAGCAAGAAATTATGAAGTAGTATTAATGTCATTTTGCAAAAAAGAAAATGATGAAGTAGAAATAGAAAAAATATTAGATAAATTAAATTTAAAGGCAAGAGAAAAAATATCAAAATATTATTATGATGGAGATATAAAAGAAGCTTTAAATGTTATTGGAGATTGTAGGGTAGTAATTGGAAGTAGATTCCATGCAAATATCTTAGGACTAATATTAGATAAAACAATAATACCAGTAATATATAGTGATAAAACAATAAATGCACTAAAAGATATTAACTTTAAAGGAAAAATAATAGATATTAGAAAGTTAGATGAATTTAAAGTAGAAGAATTAAAAGAAGAAGACTTAACATATAAAGTAGATGTATCTGAAGAAAAGAAGCTTGCAAAAAAACACTTTGAACTACTTGATAAGATATTCAAATAAAGATAAAAATATAGTAAATATGAAATATAAAACGGAGAATAGTAATGTCTAAAGAAAGAACTTTAATAAAAAACACAGCAATTGTAACAATAGGAAAAGTATGTACACAACTTGTATCATTTTTCCTATTACCTTTATATACAGCATATTTAACAACAACAGAATATGGTGTAGTAGACTTACTTAACACTTTAATAAGTCTATTAATACCAATACTTACATTTCAAGTAGACCAAGGTATATTTAGGTTTTTAATAGATAGCAGAGACAATGAAGAAGGGCAAAAAAAGCTAATAACTACAATTACATTTTTTGTATTAAGACAAGTTGCTATATATATGGTAATATTTTTAGTAGTTAGCCCATGGATAAATAATGAATACAAATATTTTTTAGCAACAAACCTAATAGCAACATCATGCACAAATATACTTCTTCAAGTAGCAAGAGGACTTGGAAATAATACAAAATATACAATAGGAAGTTTTTTATCAGGTGTAGCAACTATAGTCTTAAATGTTATATTAATTGCAGGATTTAAACAAGGTGCATATGGTATGCTATATGCAAACCTTATTGGAAATATAGTATGCATAATATATATATTTGTTTCAATGAAATTATATAAAAAGGTAAAGAGAATATATTATGACAAAACAGTATTAAAAGAACTTTTAAAATACTCTCTTCCATTAATACCAAATGCAATATCTTGGTGGATTGTAAATGTATCTAATAGAATGATAATTACATATTTTATGAATGTATCAATGAATGGAATTTATTCAGTTGCAAATAAATTTTCATCAGTTGTAACCACAATTTATAGTGTTTTTAATATAACATGGACAGAATCTGTTTCTGTAAACTTTAAAAGTGAAGATAAAGACGAATATTTTAGTAAAATATTTGATGTAACAGTAAGATTTTTTGGAGCATTATGTTTAGGAATTATAGCATTTATGCCATTTGCATTTAGCATTTTAGTAAATGAAAGTTATAATGAAGCATATATGCAAATACCAATATTAATAATTGGAACAATGTTTAATATATTAGTTAGCTTTCTAGGAACTATATATGTGGCTAAAAAATTATCTAAAGAAATAGCTAAAATTTCACTAGTAACAGCAATTATAAATATAGTAATAGATTTAGCTTTAATAAACTTTATAGGTTTATATGCAGCATCACTTTCTACAGTTATATCTTGGCTTGTTATGTTTATATATAGGTTTATAGACTCTAGGAAGTATGTAAAACTAAAAGTGGATAAAAAAATAGTTATATCAATGATTATAGGTACAATAATTACATTAGTATCATATTATTTGAACAACAATATATTAAGTATTATAGTAGCATTATTAATTACAATATATGCAGTATGTATCAATTTAAAAAATGTAAGCTTTCTATATAAAGCTGTAAAAGATAAATTTGCAAAAAGATAAGTAAAAAAGTAGGTGATAATAATGAAAAAACATGCTTACCTTATAATGGCACATAATAATTTTGAACAGTTAAATAAGTTATTACAATTATTAGATTATGAAGAAAATGATATATATGTTCATATTGATAAAAAAAGTAAATTAGATAAAGAACACTTGCTAGAACATATGAAAAAATCTAATGTTATTTTTACAGATAGAGTAAAAGTAACTTGGGGAAGCTTTTCACAGATACAAGCTGAACTTGTACTTTTAAAAGAGTCAGTGAAAAATAATTATGAATATTATCATTTAATATCAGGTTTTGATATGCCACTAAAAAAACAACAAGATATTCATGAGTTCTTTAATAAAAATATTGGAAAAATATTTATCCATTTTAGAAAAGATGATGATTATGAAGGTATAGATGAAAGAATTAAGTATTACTATATTGCTACTGATTTTAGAAAGAAAAAAGGATTAGAAAAAGTTATAAAATACGCATTTTTTAAGTCTTTTTTATTACTTCAAAAGTTATTTAGAGTTAATAGGCTAAAAAATAATACGGACATAATAAAGAGTGGGGCTAATTGGTTTAGTATTCCAAATGATTTGGCTAAATATATTGTAGAAAATGAAGAAAGAATAGTAAAAAAATACAAAAGAACATTTTGTGGTGATGAAGTTTTTCTTCAAACACTAGTGTATAATAATAACGAGTTTAAAGATAGATTATATTATAAAGGATTTGATGATAATTATATTTCTATTTTAAGGAAGATAGAATGGAAAGATAAAAAGCCCTATGTATGGAAGGAAAAAGATTTTGAATATTTAATTAATTTAGATAATTTCTTTTTTGCAAGAAAGTTTAATGAGAAATTAGATAATAAAATAATAGATAAAATATATGAATATTTGAAATAGAAATAAGGTTATGTGTTAATAGAAAAATTAATACATAACCTTTTATGGGTGCCAGTAATTAAATTTATCGAAAAATGTTTAATTATGTCTTAGAAAACATAAAATAAATAGTAAAAATATATTGCTATTATATGGAAATAATTGTAAAATAAAATGTATAATAAATTATATAATTTAGTCCAAGTTCTTTAATTCAAAAGATTTAAATCTAAAAATTTTCAAAAAAGTTTAAAAAAGAAAAGTATTAAAAAATAGTATAACTAGTTTACTTTGCACATATGACAAAATTAATAAATTTAATATATAAGTAAGAGCAATAATTAAAAATTGTATCAATAAAAGAATTAGAAATAAAAATGCTTGAAAAAAAGAATAGTATTTGATACAATGGAAAGGAAAAAGATGACGAAAAATAATATAATAAGAGAAGATGCACCGCTTTTAAATGATTATATATTTAAAAGAACATTTACCAAAGGTAGTCCAAATGGAATACTGAAAGATTTTTTAGAAGCAGTACTGGATATGAAATTAAGAAATGTAGAAGTATTAAATGCAGAGATACCAAAAGATATATTAGAAGAAAAAGGAAGCGTACTAGATATAAGAGCAAAACTAAATGATGAAAGACTGATAGATATAGAAATGCAAGTAAAAGATGAAGGAAATATAGACAAAAGAAGTACAGTATATATGAGTAAAAATATATCAACACAAATAAATGTGGGAGAAGATTATCAAAATTTAAAACCATCAATAGTAATAAATATACTAAATTTTAATAGATATAAAAGGAATAGTTATCATTTAATAGCACATATGAAGTTTGAGAAAACTAAAAAAGAAGAATATGTAAAATTGGGATATGAAAAAGAAGATGAAATAGCAACAGATGCATTAGAAATGCACTTTATAGAATTACCAAAGTTTATAAAGAAAAATCCAGAAATAAAAACAAAATTAGAAGAGTGGCTATACTTAATAATAGGAAGGGAGGATAAAGTAAAAATGTCAAAGCTAAATAACCCAGAAGTACAAAAAGCAATGAAATTAGTAGAAGAAATAATGTCAGATCCAAAAGAAAGAGAAATAATAGAAGCAAGAGCGATGGCAAAATTTAATTATGATACAGCAGTGGCATATGCAGAAGAAAAAGGAAAAAAAGAAGGTAAAGAGTCAGGAATAGAAGAGCGGACGTAAAGAAGAAAAAAGAGAGAATACAAAGAAAATGAAAGAAATTGTTAAAAGAATGCAAGAAAATAAAATGACAAATAAGCAAATATGCCAGATATTAAATATATCTGAAGAAGAACTAAATAATTTGATGAAAGATGAATAATTAATATAATTTAATAGTAAAACTAAAAAAGTTATGTGTTAATGGATAAAAATTAGCACATAGCTTTTTTTTTGTATATACAAAGATCCATTTAGTAATAGAAATAAAATATGTAGATCTATTATAAAAAATGGTAAAGAACTTTGAAATTAGCATCTTATTTTTCTAAATATTACATTTAAAAATCTTTATGTAATTCTATTGAAAAAAATTATATAAACATATATAATACAGTTGAAAGGGGATAAAGAAGTATGTTAAAAAGTATAAGGAATAGTATTTTAATTCTATTTATTTTCCTGTTAAGTTTTGGAACAGTTTTTGTAAAAGCATCAGAGACAAATGATAGTTCAAAGATTTTTTTCGTAGCAACCCATAATTATGATTACATTTATAAATTATTAGACTTAGTAAATGAGGAAAGAGCAAAAGTAGGAGCAAATCCTTTAGTAATGGATGAAGATTTACTAAATGCGGCATTGCAAAGATCAGCAGAAATTAGTCTATATGGTAACCATATAAGACCAGATGGTAGTATGTGTAATACTGTAAGTGACAAGCTTTTTGGAGAGAATATAGCAAAAGGCCAGATTACTCCTGAAAGAGTTATGAAAAGCTGGATGGGCTCTCCAGGTCATAGAAGTAATATATTAAATAAAGATTTCACTACTATTGGAATAGGTCACATTATAGTAAGTGGAAAAACATCTTGGGTACAGTGTTTTGGTATAGAAGAACCAAAAGAAGTAGTAAGAAGAAGTGATACAATAGAAAAGTATTATACTATAGAGATATTAAATAAATATATTATAGATATAAGATTTGTTAATAAAGCACCTATAGAATTAAAAGTTGGAGGAAAAGGTGATAAAGGTCTATGGTATGACATGGGAATAGGTTATCTTATAATAGATGGGAAAAATGCTAAATGGTCAAGTTCAAATACAAATATTGCCACAGTAGATCAAACAGGAATGGTAACAGGAGTAAGTTGTGGTGAAACCACAATTAATGCTACAATAGGAGATAAAACTGCAAGCATTAGAGTAATAGTAAGCTATGATGATGTAAATGAAGATGATTGGTACTATAACTCAGTAATATATTGTGCAACTAATAAAATAATATATGGAACATCAAACACAACATTTTCTCCTAATAAAAATTTAACAAGAGGAAATCTAGTAACGCTTCTTTGGAGGATGGAAGGAAGTCCTAAAATTTCAGGAGAGCAAAAATTTAGTGATGTAAAACAAGATGCATATTATTATGAAGCAATAAAGTGGGCAGAGAAAAATAAAGTTGTAAATGGATATGATGATGGAAAATTTAGACCAAATAATAATATAACAAGAGAGCAATTGGCAACAATACTAAAGAATTATGCAGATTATAATAAAAAAGATACATCAAAAAGGGCAGACTTAAATAAGTTTATAGACAATAAAGGAATATCAAGTTATGCAAAGGACGGAGTATCTTGGGCAGTTGCAACAAAAGTAATGAGTGGAAAAGAAAATGGGACAAGAGTAGATCCATCAGGAAATGCTTCAAGAGCAGAAGCAGCAGCTATGATTGCTAATTACTGTAATTATATCGGTAAATAAGATATAAAAATAAAAAAGAAAATAAAAGGAGAGAAAAATTATGAAAACAAAAAATAAAGTTATTTTAACAATAATATTTATATTGGCTATATTATTTATAAGTGCAACAGTATCAAAAGGTAAAGAATATGAAACAGACACATTTAAAGTAAATGTACCAGATAGTTTTATAACAGAAAAGACACAATATACACTAGCAAGTATGAATAGCAACAATACAATAGCATTATCAATAGAAAGTTCAGTACCAGGGCAATATGAAAATAATGGAATACAAATAAATGAGCTATTCATGCAATATATGGAAAACTTTTTTGAAGAAACATATGGAGAAGGGTATGAATATATATCATCAAATATAATAGAACAAAACGGATATAAAGGTATGAGACTAAAATTTAAAGATACATCAACATTTAGAATTATGTATGGTGAAATATATGTAGTAAATTCAGATAATTATGTTTATGTTATAATGTTAGGTACACAAAATGAAAGTTACCTAAATAGTTCAGAAAAAAATGGAATAGTAAATTCGTTTAAAGTTAAAGACACAGTAAAAATATACAACGTAATACCATTTACAGATGTAAAAAAATCAGACTGGTATTATAACTCAGTAAAATTTAATAATGACAATAAAATAATATATGGTATAAATGATTATACATTTAATCCGAATGGAAAGCTAACAAGAGGAATGCTAGTTACAATACTATGGAGAATGGAAGGAGAACCAAAAGTCACAGGAAACCAAAGATTCAGTGATGTAAAGCAGGACCAGTACTATTATGAAGCAATAAAATGGGCAGAGAAAAGCAATGTGGTAAATGGATATGAAGATGGAAAATTCAGACCAAATAATAATATAACAAGAGAACAGTTAGCAACAATACTGATGAATTATGCAAAATTCAAAGGAAAAGATACATCTCAAAGAACAGATTTAAATAAATTTGTAGATAATAAAGGAATATCAAGTTATGCAAAGGACGCTATATCTTGGGCAGTAGCTAAAAAAGTAATAAGCGGAAAAGTAAATGGTACAAGGGTAGATCCATCAGGAACAGCAATAAGAGCAGAAGCAGCAGCAATGATAGCTAATTATTGCAATTATGTAGGTAGATAAAAATTAAAAAGATTTATAAAAAAAGGCAGTGGAGGATAAATGAAAAATCTAAAAATAATATTAACAATTTTTGTAACAGTAATTATTATGGCTTATATAGTGCCAACAATATCATTAGCAACATCAAGTAACAATGGACTTAATGCAGATGATTTAATAAAATTTAATGGATATACAATAACTAAAAATACAACAATAGCACAAATAAACAGTAAGTTTGGAACGCCAAAAGTAGAAGGAAAATCTGCTTTTGGTGGTAAGGCATATTCATATTATGATAATAATCTAACTTGGTATTTAAATATTGAAACAGATGAATCAGGAAAAATAAAAGGATTTGGTGCTATAGGAGGAAATTTTGTAACAAAGAAATATTCATATGGAGGAAAAGAATCACCATATATATCATATTTATCAGGAAGTACAATGACAGATGATTCAAATAACATAATAGGAATATATGAATATAATTGTAGCACACAAGATGTAAATAACTATTGGGGTAGATATAAAAATGATAATAGTTATTTATATGATTTGCAAAAGCATACAATTATAGTAAGTAAAATACTTGCAAAATTATTTGGATATAGTTTTACACAAACAAGTATAGATGAGGATTTGTTTTATACTAATGAGCAATTAAAAGAAAATGGAACAGATTTATATAATTATGGAATAAATACTGGAAGTGCAAAATATATAAGTTTAATAATGAGTAGAACACTTGATTTTTATACATATCTTCCAAACCCAATAGGAATAGGAGAATATTCTAAAAATTATACAAAAGCAGAAAATTATAAATATTTATTTTATGATTTAGATATAACTAGTGAAAGTCCAATAAAAGCAAAACTAACAATAACTTTCATAGATCCTAATTTTTCAGAAGAAACAAAAAGTGTAGCATTAACTGAAAGAGAACAAGAACTATTAGCAAAGGCAAAAGTAGCATATAATAAATTAGGAGAAAGTACAGAAAAAGCAAATGACTTTTTTGAAAAAAATAATAATAGCTATTTTGATGTAGAACCTGAATATGATAATATGCCGATTACTGCAGGAAAAATGAATGATAGTGTATTACAGGTAAGTAATGATTATTTAAATGTAGCAAGAGTAGGAATGGGACTTTCAGAAGTAAAATTAAATAGTAGTATAGTGGAAAGTGCACAGGCAAAGGCAACTTTAGTTTTATATAATAGTTCACATGGACTTCAAGGCGGACACTATCCAGAAAAACCATCTGAACTTAGTGATGACTACTATAATAAAGCACAACAATATATGGTTGAAAATCTATATAATGGCAATCCACAAACAAGTATATCAAATGCACTTAATGATACACAAGGAGACTCAATAGGTTGTGGACATAGATATAATTTATTAGAACCTAGTAATACACAATGGGGAATAGGATTAGCAGGGGAAGGTCTTTCTATGATGATACAATCAGTTCATAAATTTTCACCAGAATCAAACTATAATAAAGTAGATTTAGTAGCATGGCCAAGCAATGGTATATTCCCACTAAATATGGTCTCTAATGGAATTGGGAATTGGACAGCTAGATTTTATAACAATTATAAAGTATCAGCAAAAACGGAAGTAACAATAAAATGCTTAAATAGTGGAAAAATATATAATATAACTCAAGCAAATAAAAATGAGTCCGGAAAATTATTAAGAGCAGTAGACTCAAAACAATTAACTTTTAAAGATGATACAATAGCATATAGAAATGGAGATGTTTTTGAAATAACAATACATAATGTAGATGATGGAACGGGAAAATTAATTGATTATACATATAGAAGTGTATTTAAAGATTTATATTCAGAAGATATAAGTCCTGTAACAGATATTAATTTAAATACAGCAAGTGTAAATATACAAGAAGGACAAACATATAAAATAAATGCAAAAACTGTACCAGATAATGGAGGAAATTCAATAATAACATTTAATTCAGATAATAAAAATATAGCTACAATAAGACAAGATGGATTAATAACAGGGATAAAAGAAGGTGGCACAAATATAACTGTTACATGTGGAGATGTTACAAAAATAATAAAAATAACGATTACTAAAAAAGAAACTCCATTTCCTTTTAAAGATGTAAAAGAGGCAGATTGGTATTATAATTCAGTAAAATATTGCACAGATAATAAAATAATATATGGAACAACAGATACAACATTTTCACCAAACAATAATTTAACAAGAGCTAATCTAGTTACAATACTATGGAGAATGGAAGGAAGTAAAGTAGAAGGAAATAATCAGAAGTTTGTAGATGTAACTAAAAACCAATATTATTATGATGCAGTAAACTGGGCAGCAAGCAAAGGAATAGTAAATGGATATAAAGATGGAAAATTCAGACCAAATAATAATATAACAAGAGAACAACTAGCAACAATACTAATGAATTATGCAAAATATAAAGGAAAAGATACAAGGGAAAGAACAGACTTAAATAAATTTGTAGATAATAAAGGAATATCAAGTTATGCAAAAGACTCTATATCATGGGCAGTAGCTAAAAATGTAATGAGTGGAAAAGTAAATGGTACAAGAATAGATCCAGCTGGAACTGCATCAAGAGCAGAAGCGGCAGCTATGATAGCTAATTATTGTAATTATATAGGTAGATAATAAAAAGATAAAAGGGAGGATGCTATGTATAAAAAGTTATGTATAAGTTTAATATTTGTTTTTTCTATATTAGTTATATTTAATATAAAATCAAATGCTGCAATTTCAGTAGAAAAAACTTCTGTAGACATTTATCAAATAGATGGATATATTTCAAAAGCATATTCTGTAACTCTACCAAGTGAATATCCAACTACTTATCAAATAAAAATAAATGGAACAACAGAAAAAGCTAAATATGAAGTGATAGAAGGTCAAGATATTGTAAGTGTAAGTGAGAATGGCTTAGTAGAACCTAAATATCAAAATGTTACATATGTAGGAGGAAGTATAACAGGAACATATAAAAAGTATGAATATGGGACTGCTAAAATAAAAGTTACAGTCGCAGGAAGTACTTTTAATATAACTATTAATGTTATAAATTATGTAAATTATTATTCTAAAAATGTACTGCAAGAATACATAAATAAAAATATAACTAGTAATATGTCTAATTTAGATAAGCTAAAAAAAATTTGCGAATTTGTAGCAAGTTATGACTATTCAGCAAATGCATCAAGCTATCAAGGGATGATTTTAAGTGGAGGAGGAGACTGCTGGGCAAGTTCATATTGCATAATAGAAATGTGCAATATGGTTGGTTTAAAATCTCAATTAAGGTATGCTGCAATAGACCCAGGAGCAGGAAGTGGACATAGAAATGTATCTGTACTTATAGATGGGAAAGTATATATAGCAGAAGCAGGATATAATGAAAAAGCACCAAGATACTATAGTGTTACAGAACAGCCATATGGATTATATTATTCTACTAGAGCCGATGGAACAATAAATATAAGACAATATAATGGATTTGATGGGAATATAGTAATTCCAGAAGAAATAAATGGAAAAAAAGTAACAATGATTGATGCAGATGCATTTTATTGGGGAAATGCTTATGGTGAGACAGAAGTATTAAGCGTAACACTTCCAAAAACAATAGAAAAAATAGGAGAAGCTGTATTTTTAAATTGTAATAAGCTTACATCATTAGTAATACCAGAAAATGTAGAATATATTGGAGGAAGGGCTTTTGAAGGATGTACTAATTTAAATAATTTAACTATTAATTCTAAGAATTTGGTAGTAGAAAATAATGTAATATATGACAAAAATAAAACTATATTAATGTGCTTAATGCCTAATAAAGAAGTAAAATCTTTAGTAACTCCTAGTACATTAAAGACAATAAATCCATATGCATTTTATGAACATAATATAGAAAACATTGTGCTCAATCAGGGACTAACAGAGATAGGACGAGATGCTTTTCATTATTCTACAATAAGAGGAATAACAATACCAAAAACTGTAACAAGCATTGGAGAAGATGCATTTTCACAATGTAATGAACTAGGCAGTGTAATAATAGAAGATGGATGCACTGCCAAATTAGATGAATATTCTTTTTATTGGAATCCAAAACTATATGTCGCAAAAGTGCCAAGCAGTATAACCAATATAGCTAATAAGGCTTTTAAAGATAGCTATAATTTAACAATATATGGAACAGAAGGTTCTAAAGCACAAGAATATGCAAATAATAATAGTATTAAATTTAGCACAAATAATGCAATTCCTATATCAAACGGAATGATCACTCTAAATACTGACAAATTTACATATAATAAAACAGCACAAAAACCAAATGTAACAATATATTATGGAAGTAAAATACTTAAAGTTAACCAAGACTATACAATAACATATAGTAGTGATGTAACAAATGCAGGAACTAAGAATGTAACTGTAAAAGGAAATGGAAGCTATACAGGAACAGCTACAGCAGAATATGAAATAGAGAAAGCAGAAAGAGAATTTGATTTTGAAATAAAAGATATAATATATGGACAAGGCAAACTTACACCAGTAATAACCAAAAACCCCACAAATGTTCAGGTCGAGTTCTTTTATGGAGAAGTTGGATCTATGTGGTCAAGTAATTCTGTACCTACAGAAATAGGAGAATATGAAGTTTATGTAAGTATTCCACCATCTGACAATTATAAAGCTTGTTATGTAGAAAAAACAGTAAGCATACTAAAACCAGAAATGCCATTTAGAGATATAAAGTTATCTGATTGGTACTATAATTCAGTAAAATATTGTACAGATAATAAAATAATATATGGAACAACAGATACCACATTTTCACCAAATAACAACTTAACAAGGGCTAACCTAGTTACAATACTATGGAGAATGGAAGGAAGCAAAAAGGTATCAGGAAGCTCAAAATTTAGTGATGTAAAAAGCCAAGAGTATTATTATGATGCAGTAAATTGGGCAGCAAGTAAAGGAATAGTAAATGGATATGAAGATGGAAAATTCAGACCAAATAATAATATAACAAGAGAACAATTAGCAACAATACTAATGAATTATGCAAAATATAAAGGAAAAGATACAAGAGAAAGAACAGACTTAAATAAATTTGTAGATAATAAAGGAATATCAAGTTATGCAAAGGATAGCATATCATGGGCAGTAGCTAAGAAAGTAATGAGCGGAAAAGTAAACGGAACAATGGTTGACCCATCAGGAACAGCAATAAGAGCAGAAGCAGCAGCTATGATAACTAATTATTGTAATTATGTAGGTAGATAACTTATTAAAATAAAAAAAGGAGGAAAGTTAGATGAAAAAAATAATAAAAGAAGCGATTATTTTAATTTTGTTAATAACAACAATAACATGTTTGATTTCTTGCACTGTGCAAGCAGCAGAAGAAACAAAAACAGCAAAAGAATTAATAAATATTATGAATGAAAATTTCACAGGTGATGATAGAGTCGTAATCTTCCCTATAAAACAATTACAAAAAGAAGACAATAATAATATATATATTATGCAAGATAATGTACATTTAGCCAGCATAATAGGAGAATTACAAAAAAATTCCCAGATAGATGAAAACTACAAATACTATAAAGAAATAAAAAGTACATTACAAAATAAACTTTTTGCACATATAGGTTTACATATTGAAAAATCAGCAGAGACAGAAAAAATAGAACTTATAGCAGACGATACATACAAAACTAATTTACTTGACAGAACAGGATTTAATTTTGTAGAAGAATTAGAAGATGGTTCATATAACATAACAATAGAAGTAACATTCAAAGACTTGGGGTCTGAAGTTTGGTATAAAGGTAGTGGAATAGATATATTTAATAAAAAATTAACATTAAAAGGGTATGCTAATAAAGAAGATACTGAGCCATCATATGAAAGCGAAGTAATTTTAATACCAGTAGATGATATAGAAGAAGTACCTTTTAAAGATGTTAGCGAAACTGTATGGTACTATAATTCAGTAAAATACTGTTATGATAATGGAATAATAATGGGAACAACTGACACTACATTTTCACCAAATAACAATCTAACAAGGGCAAATTTAGTAACAATACTATGGAGAATGGAAGGAAACCAAAAAGTATCAGGAAGTTTAAAATTTAGTGATGTAAAAAGTCAAGAGTACTACTATGATGCAGTAAACTGGGCAGCAAGTAAAGGAATAGTAAATGGATATGAAGATGGAAAATTCAGACCAAATAATAATATAACAAGAGAACAATTAGCAACAATACTAATGAATTATGCAAGATATAAAGGAAAAGATACAAGGGAAAGAACAGACTTAAATAAATTTGTAGATAATAAAGGAATATCAAGTTATGCAAAAGACTCTATATCATGGGCAGTAGCAAAAAAAGTAATGAGCGGAAAAGTAAATGGAACAATGGTAGACCCAAGAGGAACAGCAATAAGAGCAGAAGCAGCAGCTATGATACAAAATTATTGTAATTATGTAGGTAGATAAAAAATAAATATAATAATATTGAAAAATGTAAGTAAATATATTAAATCGAAATAACATAAATTTAATTAAGGTTTTAAATTACTAAAATATATAAATAAAAATAAAGGGAGGAAATTATGAAAAGAAAAAGTTTAATCACAGTTATAACATTAGTCTTAGTTATAACAATGGCATTAGGGGTATTTTCAGGGATATCTAATGCTGCCACAACAAAACCACCTGAGCCAATACCATACAATAATGAAATAAGTTACACAGAAAATGATGATGGTACAATTACTGTATATAAAGCAAATACAGAGATTACAAGTGCAACAATTCCAGAAACAATCAATGGAAAAAAAGTTACAAGGATAGGAAGTTTTTCAAG
The DNA here is from genome assembly GCA_944390335.1 of uncultured Clostridia bacterium. Taxonomy (GTDB): domain Bacteria; phylum Bacillota; class Clostridia; order TANB77; family CAG-508; genus CAG-793. The sequence goes on along the minus strand of CALXQA010000001.1, from coordinate 3,193 downwards.
TTGTGCAAAATTAAAAACAATATCAATTCCAAATACTGTAACAAGTATTAAACAAGCTGCTTTGGCAAATTGTACATCTTTAGAAAGTATAACAATACCAGATTCAGTAACTACAATTGAATATGAAGCATTTTTTGAGTGTAGTGCATTAAAAAATATAAAACTACCAAAGAACTTAAAGGTAATTGATTCATATACTTTTTATCATTGTACATCATTAAAAAGTATAGAAATACCAAACTCAGTAGAAACAATTGAATGGGCTGCTTTTGAGGGAGCTGGATTAGAAAAAGTTGTTTTACCAGAATCAGTAAAAACAGTATCAATGTGGTCTTTTGGATATATGGACACATTAAAAGAAATTTATTTTCCAAAAGGAATAGAATCTATATATAATACAATAGATGGAACAGCTTTTGGAGATATACCAACATCACAATTAACTATATATGGATATAAAGGAACAGTAGCAGAAGAAGTAGCAAATGATTTAGGATATAAGTTTGTAGCACGCAGTGAAGTACCTTTTAGTGATATAAAAACATCAGACTGGTACTATAATTCAGTAAAATATTGTACAGATAATAAAATAATATATGGAACATCAGATACAACATTTTCACCAAATAACAATTTAACAAGAGCAAATCTAGTAACAATACTATGGAGAATGGAAGGAAGTCCAAAATCAGCAGAAGGTCAAAAATTTAGTGATGTAAAAAGTCAAGAGTACTATTATGATGCAGTAAACTGGGCAGGAAGTAAAGGAATAGTAAATGGATATGAAGATGGAAAATTTAGACCAAATAATAATATAACAAGAGAGCAATTAGCAACAATACTAATGAACTATGCTAGGTTTAAAGGAAAAGACACAAGTAGTAGAGCAGATCTATCTAAATTTAAAGACCAAAATGGAATATCAAGTTATGCAAAAGACTCTATATCATGGGCAGTAGCAAAAAAAGTAATGAGCGGAAAAGTAAATGGAACAATGGCAGATCCATCAGGAACAGCAATAAGAGCAGAAGCAGCAGCTATGATACAAAACTACTGTAATTATGTAGGTAGATAAATGATATATTTATATTTTAAATAAAAGGAGAAGAAATTAATGAAAAAAGAGTTAAAATTATTAATTATAGGATTAATAATTATAGCTGTATATATTGTGCTTTCAAATATAAATACAACAAAAGCAGCAAATAATAGACCAGAATTTAATTATGTAATACATGGAGTAAATAGAGAAGATAGTGGATATACAGACAGTGAAAATACAAGAGAGCTAACAACTATATATAAATATGCGGGTTATTCAGTAGCTCCTAATAGTTGGACAAGTTTATGCAATAAAATCAATTACGAAAGAAGAAAAGCAGGAGTGCCAGAAGTAAAATTAGATAAAGGTTTAATGGAAGCGATGAAAACAAGAGCAATAGAATCAATTGTAAGATGGAACCATGTAAGACCTAATGGAGAAATGTGTTTTTCAGTAAATAAAAACTTAGATGCAGAAGAGATGGGATGGGGACTTGGAACAGAAGAAATTTTTAATAGATTAATGGAAATCCCAGAAAGTAAGAAGAATATATTAAATCCAGAATATAAATCATTAGGAGTAGGAATAGTTTATAATCCTAATGGAGGAGGATTATTCTATATATTCGGTTTTGGAAAAAATGAACCAGAAGAATTTGAATTAGGTGAGGAACTACCATATCAATATGACGATTATGAAGTAAGTGCATGTTTAGATGAACTCGATTACATAACTTCAAGAAAATCAAATTCAATTAAAGTTGGTAATAAAACAAATATATCTGAAGTATGCGATATAGGAATAAAGCAAGAGATAGGAAATCCATGGGGAACGTCAGTTACAATACCTTCAGCTAAATGGGAAATTGAAGATAAGAGTATAGCAAGTATAGATGAAAATGGAGATATAACTGGTCTAAAAGTAGGAGAAACAAAAGTATATACTATGTTAGGAAGCAAAAAATATGAATGTCCACTTATAGTATATAAAAAGTCGCATTTTAATGATATAGGAGCAGATACATGGTATTTTGACTCAGTAGAATATTGTTATAATAATGGGCTTATAATGGGAACATCAGACACAACATTTTCACCAAATAACAATCTAACAAGAGCAAACTTAGTTACAATATTATGGAGAATGGAAGGAAGTCCAAAATCACAAGAAGGTCAAAAATTTAGTGATGTAAAAAGTCAAGAGTACTACTATGATGCAGTAAATTGGGCAGGAAGTAAAGGAATAGTAAATGGATACGAAGATGGAAAATTTAGACCAAATAATAATATAACAAGAGAACAATTAGCAACAATACTAATGAATTATGCTAGATTTAAAGGAAAAGATACAAGTAGTAGAGCTGATCTATCTAAATTTAAAGACCAAAATGGAATATCAAGTTATGCAAAAGAAAGTATATCATGGGCAGTAGCGAAAAAAGTAATGAGCGGAAAAGTAAACGGAACAATGACAGACCCAAGAGGAACAGCAATAAGAGCAGAAGCAGCAGCTATGATACAAAACTACTGTAATTATGTGGGTAGATAATAATAAAAATATTATAAAAAATAAACTGCATATTTTAGATAAAACTAAAGTATGTAGTTTTATTTATGAATTTATGAAAATTAAGTCGAATTATGTCAATGAAAAAATCTTAAAATTTAGTAATTTAGGATATATAATAAATTTATTATTAAATTTATCATCTAATCTGTTATTTCAAAACCTAATATAATTAATTTATTCAAATTTTTTATTCTTAAATTTTCAATATAAAAGATAAAGAAAAAAGAAATAAAAAAATAAAACAAAAAATAAAAGGAGGAAAATATTGTCATATAAAATAGAAGAAGGAAAAAAAGAAGAAACAAAAGAATTATTATCACCAAAAATAGATGTAATATTTCAAATATTATTTGGAGAAAAAGGAAGTGAAAATATAACAAAAGATTTTCTAAGTACAATACTAGATGAGAAAATAATAGATATAAGTTTAGAACCGAATATAGTATTAAAAAAAGAATTGCCAGAAGGAAAGCTAGGAGTAGTAGATGTATTAGCGAAAATAAATAATAATGAATATTGTAATATAGAAATGCAAATGACAGAGAAAAAGAATTTAATAAAAAGGATACTATATTATTGGGC